>JANMON010000187.1:0-4150 GCA_031369265.1 Gemmatimonadaceae bacterium
GAAGGCCGTCGTGTAGCGCCCCGCAGTGAGACGCACGACCTTCACCAATGCGAGTCGATTCGTACCGGCGACGCGTCCGGTGAGACGCGGCGGCGTGGTGCACTGCTACTCGCTACCCATCACGTGCCCGTCGCTCGCGAAGTTTAGATAGATCTGCGTGCCGGTAGTTGCGTAGGTCGTGCGACCGGTCAGGCTCTGCCAGAGCTGCTCCCGCGCATTGGTGCGGGCCAGCACGCCGGCGAGCCCGCCCGAATTCCGAACGTAGATTGAGGAGTTGTTGGCACCGGGATGGCCGAGGTGAGTGTCGCTGGCCGCGATCACGCCAAGCCGGAGGCCGCGCGCCCACGCGTACTGGTCAGATCAGCGATTCGTGGCGCCTAAATCGAACAGCTGCGGATCGTGGTCGGGCTGCACGAGATGTCGACTGTTCCTGAGCGAACACATCTCGCCGATGCGACGGAACGCGCGCCCGGTGGTGTCCTGCCAGATGTTGTGATTACCGAATGGCCAGGACACGGCGGTAAGGAGGCCAGCGAGACTCGGCCGAGGGGGCATGGCGGCGGCGCGGGGGCTGTGGCTCGGGAGCGTGCGACGCGTTGGGGTCGCGCGCGGAAAGTAGGGCGTTGTGTCCGGCCGAGCGCATCACACGGGGTACTGCGGGCGGGCCAGAACTCGCCGAAAGCAGCGTTCAATCCGGAGAGGCGAGGCTGCGCAGGGAGGCTGCCGTCGCGGTACTCCGGCAACTCGTCGTCCTGACGCGGCGAGGCTCACTCGACTGACGACCCTGGCGGGTGAGCACCCGCTTCGCAAAGCGCGCCGTCGGGCATCTCGCCGTGATCGTTGGTGAAGCGCTGGATCCACGTAGACTGCCACGCGTCCCGCTGGCTGCGACACTCGCATTCAACGCGCCGTGCTGGTTCTGCTGCCTCACGAACGACCGTGCATGAACTGCAGTCGCTTGCGTGGCTGTCTGTTGCAACCGCTGGTTGGGCAGCAATCCGCACCGTTGCTCGGCACACCCTCGGCGAGGGAATGCGCGCGGCGAACGCCCTACTGCTTTGCGGCCTGTTCGCTGAGCAGCGACAAGACGTTCTGCACCAGCACTGCCGTCCCCTCGACCCGAGACTGCATGAGGTAGAAGCGCTGACCGTCCGGGCTCACATCGAATGGCCGAAAGCCAAACGATGTAAAGAAGCTGCGTTCCCATCCACTGGCGTGAAAGAGGCGCTTGGGCTGACCGATCGATGCAACGGTTCCCGGAACGACGGCGGCTGACATCACATCGCCAGCCGCGGTCACGAAGAACAGCTCTTTCCCATTATCGCCGCGCCACCGGGGAGCCCGGCCTCCCTCGACGGAGATACGTTCCCCGGCGCCGGTTCCTCGCAAGGGGCGAACGTAGACCTCGGGTGAGCCGTTCACCACCGACGTGTATGCAAGATAGAGCGAATCTGGAGAGACCGTGCCGTCTGCTGCGTCGAGTCCGAGTTCCTCGACGGGTGATCCGGATCCGGTGCTGATACGATACTGCCAGATCTCACTCTGTCGCCCCGGGGCAGTTCTGGTCACGATTACCTGGTCACTGCTCCACCAGTCCGTGACACGGAGGCATTCGCCCTCGGGTGGTTCGTTGACACGGCGAAGTCCCCCGCCGCCGGCATCGATCACCATGAGTGCACACCAGTCGGAGAAAGCCAATCGAGCGTCGTCAGGCGACCAGTCGAACGCGAGAACACCCAATCCGCGTGTGTAATGCAGAAGCGTCGCAGTCCGCCTCGCGCTGTCGTATCGAAAGAGCCCGGCGTTGCCTCCAAGCGCCAGCAACGCTGGCCGGTGCCCAGCTCCGGGAATC
Source organism: Gemmatimonadaceae bacterium (assembly GCA_031369265.1). Lineage (GTDB taxonomy): Bacteria > Gemmatimonadota > Gemmatimonadetes > Gemmatimonadales > Gemmatimonadaceae > JACMLX01. The sequence goes on from JANMON010000187.1 coordinate 1,853, forward strand.
GCGGAGCCCTCCTGTCTGATGGTGTCCTCTACCACTCCGTTGCGGTCTACGACCAGCGCTCCCGGCACCGCTCGCTCCAACAGGTAGGCTACCGTCCCGGTGGCTGATGTCGTGAACGACATCAGGAATGATGCGGCACGTACGGATTTACCGATCTCTACCGGCTCACCAACCACCTGTGCTGCGGCCAGATCGATGCGCTGCAGGAAGAGAGCACCACTGGGCCCAACATACGCCACGACATTCTCACCGGCGAACTGTGCGTCGAACGCCAATTTCTTCACCTTGGTCAACGCTCCCGTTCGCACGTCGCCCAGCATCATCACCCCCACGCCACTCGTCAGCAACAGAAAGTTGCGATCGCTCCCAATCGATGGCCTCGAGAGACTCTGTCCGCTGTCAGACCGAAAAACCAGCTGCGGCGGCCCCCCGCTCTTCTCCCCCATTCCGACGCGGAGAATGCCGTCCGTTGATGAAACGTAGATCGCGTCATCCGGGCCCCAGGCGCCCGACGCACCTGGTACTGCGTCGGCGACGCGCACCGGCGTGCCACCGGAGGCGTTGACACGGAGGAGTTGTCCGTTGGCGAAGAAGGCGATCGAACGACCGTCGGGAGACCAGAACGGAGCCGACGCTCCCTCGGAACCAGACACCGCTGCGGCGCTCAATTCGCTGAGATTCCGAACCCAGATCCGCGACGTTCCTTGCGCGGATTGCACCACGAACGCGAATCGCCGGCCGTCGCGTGAGAGCGCACCAAAATCGCGCCGGTCCGAGAACTCTTCGCCTTGCGGCGGAAGGAGCGTCGAGCGCACGACAGACGGCTCGTCATTTGTCGAGGGCCGCCAGAGATTCTGGATGAGCAGCGCCACCGCCAGGACCGCCGCAATGGCCCAAGGGGCGGCGGCCATGCGCGTGAACGTTCGTTGGTCCACGGCCGCGAGCGCGGGGCGCTCTTCGGTCTGCAACGCCTGGGCGAAATCCGCGGCGCTCGCAAAGCGATCAGCCGGAATCTTCGCGAGGGCCTTCGCGACCGCGGCGTCAACCGCTACGGGAACGGAGGATCGTCGCGAACGTAGTGCGACCGGCGCTTCGCTCATCGCCTTGGCCACGATGGCCTGGGCCGTCGGACCCGTGAATGGCGGCTCGCCCGCGAGCATCTCATACAGGACCACGCCTAACGCATACACGTCGCTCGACGCACCGAGGGAGCGTTCCGCGCTCGCCTGCTCGGGGCTCATATAGGCAGGGGTCCCAACCGAGATGCCGGTGGCGGTCAGCCGCGTGATCCCGGCCGATTCCATCGCGACGGCAACACCAAAATCGGCAACCAGCGCCTGCAGCCCGGTCACGCCGTTTCGTTCGTCGACTCCCAGCAGAATGTTCTCGGGCTTGATGTCGCGATGCACGATGTTCCGGCGATGCGCGTAGTCGAGCGCACTCGCAACGGCGCGCGCGATGTCCAGCGCATCGCGGACCGGCATCTGCTTCACGCGATCCAGCCGAGCACGCAGCGACTCGCCTTCCACGAACGGCATCACATAGTACACGAGGCCGCCGGCGTCACCCGAGTCGAACAGGGGCAGGATGTGCGGATGCTGGAGACCTGCCGTGAGCTTGATCTCGCGCAGGAAGCGCTCGCCCCCCACGGCGGCAGCCAGCTCCGGTCGCAATACTTTGAGCGCGACGCGCCGGTCGTGCTTCAGGTCGTGGGCGAGATAGACCGTGGCCATTCCTCCCGCGCCGACCTCGCGGTCAACCCGGTACTGCCCGGCCAAGGCGGAGCGGAGTTTCTCCAGGAGGTCGGCCATCGTCGATCGGAAGTTGACCTCCGGACGCGGATCATGCCAGAGCGGCGCCCCCTCGCCGCGCCGGTTTCAGCGGCGTGCTGTCAGTCGGTGCCGGTGCCAGTCTGCCCGTGGCTGCGACGTCGATGCTGGAGAGCAGCGTTGCCGAGATTGCTGCCTAACGAAACTGGGTTCTGCTACGCGGCGACCGACTAATGGCCGTCCTGATCACAATACCCCGGTCGCCGCGTCAGCAGCAATCCGGGTTCGGCGGGTCGCACGGAGTTCCGCACACGCGTTCCTATTCACGTGAGGCATCGTCGCCTCGACGGGTGAATGTCTGCGGCGACTGGAGTCCGTCCATAAGCCCAGTCATCGGTCACCAACCGTCGTTAGGGGGAGCCAAGAACCGGGAGCGACGGATAGAACCACGCATGCCGGATCAGTCGGTCACGGACCTCGTAGACTACGAGGCTGGTCTGTCCACCGACGCCGGATGACGACGTTTGCC
>JANMON010000371.1:0-5316 GCA_031369265.1 Gemmatimonadaceae bacterium
ATCGCGGGGCAGGCGGAGTTTGCGGCGAGCCAGGCGGCGATGGAGCGGAGCCTGCGGTGGCTGGATCGGTGCCGGGTGGAGTTCGACCGCATTTCGCGCGAGGGTCGGGGGGGCCCCCCCCACTTCGAAGTTCCTGCCGGCGCCCCCCCATGGCAACGCACGACAGCGCCACCGACATCATCCCACCCCGCCAAACCCTCTTCCCCATCATCCAGGGCGGCATCCACCCCGCCCTCCGCGTCGCCTCCGCCCGCGGGATCCTCGACCGTGGCCCCTGGGATGGCATCGCCATCGGCGGCCTCTCCGTCGGCGAATCCAAGCCCGACATGTACGCCACCCTCGAAGTCGTCGACCCCGTCATCCCCCGCACCGTCCCGCGCTACATGATGGGCGTCGGCTTCCCCGACGACCTGGTCGAAGCCGTCCGCCGCGGCGTCGATCTCTTCGACTGCGTCGCCCCCACCCGCATGGGCCGCAACGGCACCGCCTTCACCACCGACGGCAAGGTGCAGGTCCGCAAGAGCAGCTTCCGCAACGACCGTCGCCCGCTGGACGAGGACTGCCCCTGCCCCTGCTGCACCCAGTATGATCGCGCCTACCTCAGGCACCTCTTCGTCAGCGAGGAGATGCTCGGCCTGCGCCTGCTGTCGCTGCACAACGTCGCATTCCTGATCACGCTCATGCAGCGCGCCCGCACCGCCCTGCGCGATGGCACGTTCGAGAGCTGGAGCAGCGAGTGGCTCGCCCGCTACCGCGCCACACCCGCCGTCACCGCCTGACGCGGCAGGTCAGGGCATCAACCATGGCACCAGGTGCGGCACCATGGCGATCGCACCGAACCGCAGCGCACGTCCCACGAACGCCACCAGCAGGAACACCAGCACCGGCGACCGCACCACGCCGGCGCCGATCGCCGTCAGGTGAAACGGCGGCACGCTGATCAGCGCACTGGTGGCCAGCGCCGTGAGCCCCAGCGTCGGCCGGGTGCGCAGGAACGCTTCCGCCACGTCCACCTGCCGCCGCAGCCACGAGTGCCGGATGCGGTGATGATGCGTCCCGGCCCAGTACCACAACAGCTTCCCCAGCACGTGGCCCAGCGTCATCACCAGCAGCAGGGGCACGACCAGCCCCCGCGGCTCGAGCCCGGCGATCAGCAGCACCAGCAACTCGGCGGCGCCCACCGGGATGGCGCCCATCAGGCCCCCCAGCAGGAAGGCCGATGCCAGCGCCGCCGCCGGCGACGAGAAGTCCCCCAGCGCGCGCCCGAACAGCCGGATCGGCTCGAAATCGGGAGTCAGTGCCATCAGGCACCGTAGCCGCACGCGCAGAGTGGCGGCAACTGCGCGCTGGCGCCTGCCGCCGCCATTTCCGGAACTCAACCGACCGCAGGCTGCGTCGTCACTCCCGGCACTGCGTATCTTCCGGGATCATCCAGCGGCGTGACGCGCAACCAGCGCTCCGCCACCGGCCCTCCGACGCGACCGCCCTCCGGGCTGTCCCGCGCTCACGACACGCAGCCCAGCGCCACATGACCTCCATGCCCTTCGCCACCCTCGCCCTCCTCCAGCTTCCCGGCGGCCAGGCTCTGCTGGCACCGCTGCTGATGTACGGCGGCATCTTCGCCATCTTCTACTTCCTGCTCATCCGCCCGCAGCAGCAGCAGCGCAAGAAGCACGAGATGGCGATCCTCGAGCTGAAGAAGGGCGATCGCATCGTCACCGCCGGTGGGCTGGTGGGCGAAGTGCAGCACATCAAGATCGGCGCCACTGCCACGCCCGAGGACGAGATCACCGTCAAGAGCGGTGAGTCGCGCCTGATCGTCGAACGCGGCCGCATCGCCAAGATCTCGTCCAGCGCCGGCACCTCCAGCGCGGACAAGGTTGCCTGATGGCATTGCTCGACATCCAGGTCCTCGGCAGCCCGATCCTGCGTCGTGAGACGCAGCTCGTGCAGCAGATGACACCCGAGCTGCGCCAGCTCGTGACCGACATGTTCGACACCATGTACGCCGCCAAGGGCATCGGCATCGCCGCGCCGCAGGTCGGGCGCACCGAACGCATCGCGGTGGTGGACGTGGAGAAGAATCCGATCGCGCTGATCAACCCGGTCATCACGCTCAAGAGCGGCAAGAGCAAGCGTGAGGAAGGCTGCCTGTCCATCCCTGACATCCACTACGAGGTGGAGCGCGCGGCAAAGGTCGTGGTGCAGGCGCTGGACGTGGACATGAACCCGATCACGCTTGAAGGCGCTGACCTGTTCGGCACCTGCCTGCAGCACGAGATCGACCACCTGCACGGAAAGCTCTTCCTCGATCACCTCTCGATCCTCAAGCGCCGCCAGGCCATGCGCGAATGGGACGAGCAGAAGGACGATTACCCCGACCTGATCCGCCGCCTGACCCCCGAGGTGCTGGCACGACTGCAGGCCGAGGAAGACGAGATGAACGCCGAAGCGGCCGACGAACACCGCAGCGACGTCCGCTGACCGTCACTGATCGTCACCCGAGCAACCGCTGATGCGCATCCTCTTCTGGGGCACACCGGACTTCGCCGTCCCGCCGCTGGAAGCGTTGCTGGGCGAAGGCTTCGACGTGGTCGGCTTGGTCACGCAGCCCGACCGACCGGTGGGCCGCGCGCGCGTGCTCACGCCGCCGCCGGTGAAGGTCGTCGCACTGCGCGAAGGTTTGCCGGTGTTGCAGCCGGAACGGCCGCGCGGCGAGGCCTTCATGGCCGAACTCACCGCACTCGGACCTGACCTCAACGTGGTGGTGGCCTACGGCCACATCCTCCCCACCGCCGTCATCGAGCAGCCGCCACTCGGCACCATCAACATCCACGCCTCGCTGTTGCCCGACTTGCGTGGTGCCGCACCGATCGAGACCGCCATCCGGCGCGGCTTCACCACCACCGGCGTGACCATCATGCGCATGGTGCTGGCGATGGATGCAGGCCCCATCCTGCACACCGCGCGCGTGGACATCCTCCCCGACGAAACCGGCGGTGAACTGCGCAACCGGCTCTCCGAACTCGGTGCGCAATCGCTGGTGGAAGCGCTGGCGCTGCTGGAGCTGGAGCAGCTGCCGGAGGCGGAGCAGGATCCGTCGCGCGTCACGTTCGCGCCCAAGATCGAGCGCGAGGATGCACGTATCGAGTGGCGCGCACCGGCGTACGACGTCGTGAACCTGATCCGCGCCTACGATCCGAAGCCCGGCGCCTTCACCACGCGCGATGGGGTGGACGTGAAGTTGTTCGGCGTGCGTGCCGCGGCACCGCATGGCAGCGGCGATGCGCCCGGCACCGTCGTCCACATCGACGACGACGGCATGCTGGTGGCCTGCGGTGAGGGCATCGTGCGCATTGCCGAAGTGCATCCCTCGGGCAAGCGTCGCCAGCTCGCACGCGAGTGGGCCGCCGGGCGTGGCGTCGCGACTGGCGACATTCTCGGCGCCGATTCTGCTACTGCCGAGTGATGTCCGGCACGATCCCGGTGCTGCACGCCCTCACCAACGACGTCATCCTCGCGGACCCTGCGTTCGTGGCGTCGGCGACGGCCATGATGGAAGCCTGTCGTCACCGCGTCGCGATCCACCTGCGCGGCAGCGCCACCACCGCCCGACGGCTGCTCGAGCTGTCGCTGGAGTTACGCGTGATCAGCGAGATCACCGGCAGCTGGGTGCTGGTGAACGACCGCGTGGACATCGCGATGGTGGCCGGCGTGACCGGCGCACAGCTGACCTCGCGATCGCTCACGATTGCCGACGCGCGCCGCATCGCGCCGACGATGGTGCTTGGCGCCAGCGTGCACGATGCGCGTGACGCGTGGATCACGGCGCAGAGCGGGGCCACGTTCCTGGTGGCCGGACCTGCCGCCGACGGCAGCGGCCACACCGCTCACACACCGCACTTCATCGACGACGTGGTGGAGGCCGCTGATCACTGTCCCGTGATCGCGGTCGGTGGCATGACACCCGATCGCGCACAGCAACTGGCCCGCAGCGGTGCCGCCGGTGTGGCCGCCATGCGCGGCATCTGGCTCGACGATGCCGTGGCCGCCACGCGTCGCTACCTTGCAGCTTATGACGAGGGATTCCGCCGGTGAGGCTCCTGTGACGCTCGCGGCGGCGCCCGCCGCCCGTGGTGCGCTGATCACCGAATCGCGCATCGCCGCCGCTGAAATTCTGACGTCGCTGCGCGGCGGCACGTTGCTCGATGCCGCATTCGAGCGCGTCACGACGGCGCTCGATCCGCGCGACCGTCGCTGGGTGCAGGAGCTGGTGTACGGCCTGCTGCGTTCGCGTGGCTGGATCGACTCCATCCTCGCGCCACGCATCACCGGCGGCCTCGCGCGCCTCGACGCAGACCTGGGCGACCTGCTGCGGCTGGGCGCGTACCAGCTGCTGTCGATGGGCAGCGTGCCGGCCTACGCCGCCATCGCGCAGACCGTGGAACTGGCCAAGCGACGCCATGGCATCGGCGCCAGCAAGCTGGTGAACGCGGTGCTGCGCCGCATCGACCGCGAGCGCGACCTGCCGGCCGTCGCCACGCCCGACGGTGCGGCCGCGGCGCTCGATCGCAACCACGACGTCACCGAACGTCTGGCGGTGCGCACCAGTCATCCGCGCTGGCTGCTGGAGCGATGGATCGCGCAGTGGGGCCGCGAGGCCACCGAACGGCTGACGGCGCACAACAACAGCGAGGCGCCGATCATCGTGCGCCCCTTCGGCATCACGCGCGACGAGTTGCACGACATGCTGCAGGAGCGGAGCGTGGAGACCATCCCCGCCCCGCTGATCGCTGATGGGCTGCAACTGCCGCCCGGTGTTGCCCTCACGCAGCTCGGAGCCTTCCAGCGCGGCCAGCTCTACGTGCAGGACTCCGGCAGTGCGCTGGTGGTGCAATACGCCCACATCCCGCGCGGTGACGTGGCGGCCGATCTCTGCGCGGCGCCCGGCGGCAAGACGCTGGCGCTGCTGCAGGCCGGTGCGCGCGTGATCGCCAGCGATCGGTCGACCAATCGCCTGCAGCGGCTGCACGCGAACCTCGAGCGCATGCACGCCACCGATGTGGATGTGCGCGAGATGGACGCCACCGCGCCGACGCTGGAACCGGTGGACGCGATCCTGGTGGACGTGCCCTGCACCGGCACGGGCACCTTCCGACGCCATCCCGATGCGCGCTGGCGCCTGCGGGTGAGTGACATCGCGCTGTTGCCCGTGCTGCAGCGCGACATCCTCGCGGCCGCCAGCAGCTGCGTGAAGCCGGGCGGCTTGCTGATCTACAGCACCTGCTCACTGGAGCGCGAAGAGAACGACGCGGT
>JANMON010000331.1:0-10143 GCA_031369265.1 Gemmatimonadaceae bacterium
GCCTCGGTGGAACTGTTCGGCGATGGCGGTGCCACGGCAGTCACCGATATCCTGTTTCCGACGCAGGATTTCTCCACCGTGCGCCTGCTGGTCAAGGGCGATCCGGTCGCGCTCCGCTACGCGACGGTCTCGTCGCTCGCATCGATCTGGAAATGACGCGCTCTGACTCCATGTTTGCCCATCACCCGTTGCGAGGTAGCCCAGTGGCCGTGGTGACTGCAGCATCCGCCAAGCTCCTCTGCCTGATCGGCCTCGGCGTCACGCTCGTGCAGGCCACGGCATCAGCGCAGGGGGCGCAGGCGGCGGTCTCCGGCCCCGCTGCGCGCGCCGCCGCGCGTGTCTACCGCGAGCAACACGAAGGCGACATCCTCACCGAGTTCGCCGAGCTGCTGTCACTGCCGAATGTCGCCAGCGACTCGGTCAACATCCGCCGCAACGCCGACTTCCTGCTGCGCATGCTGCAGAAGCGTGGCTTCGCCAACACCAAGCTGCTCACGGTGCCTGGCGGTCCACCGGCCGTTTACGGTGAACTGATGCAACCCGGCGCGGCGAAGACGCTGGTGCTGTACGCGCATTACGATGGCCAGCCGGTGGATGCCTCGAAGTGGACCACGCCACCATGGCAGCCGGTGCTGCGTACGGCCGAAGTGCATGTCGGCGGCCGGATCATCCCGATTCCCACCGGCAACGGGAACGTGTACCCCGACGCCCGCATCTACGGCCGGTCCGCCGGTGACGACAAGGGCTCCATCCAGGCCATCCTCTCCGCGCTGGATGCGCTGAAGGCATCAGCGATGGCGCCGACGGTGAACATCAAGGTGTTCTTCGAGGGTGAGGAGGAAGCGGGATCGGGCCACCTGCGTGAGCTGCTCACCACACACGCCGCGCAATTGGCCGGCGATGCGTGGCTGTTCTGCGACGGGCCGGTGCACCAGAGCGGGTTGCAACAACTCTCGTTCGGGCAGCGGGGCTCCTCAGGCTTCGAGCTCACCGTCTTCGGACCCACGCGCGCGTTGCACAGTGGGCATTACGGCAACTGGGCGCCGAATCCGGCGATGATGATCGCCACCCTGCTGGCCAGTATGCGCGATGACGATGGCCGCATCCGCATCGGCGGCTACTACGACGACGTGACGCCAGTCACTGCCGCCGAACATCGCGCCGTGGCCGAGCTGCCGAAATACGACTCTACCCTGCGCGTGGCACTGGGCCTGTCGCGCACGGAAGCCGGCAACGCCCTGCTCGCCGAACGCATCATGCTGCCGGCGTTCAACGTGCGGGGCATCCGCGTGGGCGGGGTGCGCGAGACGGGCTCCAACACCATCGCCACCGAAGCCTACGCCAGCATCGACCTCCGCCTCGTGCCGGGCCAGACGCCGGAGCGCGTGCGCCGGCTGGTCGAGGCACACATCCGGCAGCAGGGCTACTTCGTCACCGGCGACAGTGTCACGGTGGCGATGCGCCTCGCGCATCCGAAGGTGGCGCGGGTGGAGTGGGGCAGTGGGTACCCCGCCTCACGCGCACCGATGGACGGACCGTTCGGTCGCGCCGTGATCGCCGCCATCCGCGACGGGCGCCGCGATCCGCTGGTGCTCAACCCGACCGTCGGCGCCAGCGGACCCGCCTATCTCTTCGAGCAGATCCTCAAGGTGCCGATGATCTCGCTGCCGATCGCCAACTACGACGACAACCAGCACGCCGCCGACGAGAACCTGCGCGTGGGCAATCTGTGGGATGGCATCGAGCTTTATGCCGCGCTGCTGACGGGCATGGGCCGGACCTGGCGCGGCCCCGTGCCGTGACGACGCGGTGGCGACGGCTACGGCCCCGATCGGAAGCAGCCGACACTGGCTGGTGCACGCCGATCGCGTCCCTCCCCGCGCGCGGCCGCCGATGCCCCCGTGTTGCCTGCGGTGCGGCGCATCGTCGTCCATTGCGCGCCGTCCTGTACTGAGTCCGGTCCCGCCGCCGCCGTGCGGGCACGACCCAGTGCGCCTACACGGAACCGCCCATGCACCGGCAGCTCTACTCCGCGGACGACTTCACCGAACGCACCGTCGCGGCCCTGCTGCGCGATGCGACCGTCGCCAAGGACGACTGCACGCGATGCGTCGGTCCCGCCTTGCTGGGCGGTTATGACGATCGGTTCCGCCAGCTGCCCGACGATGCGCCCGGCGCGCGCCTCGCCCAGCGCCTGTTGCGCGATGGTGTGACCTGCATCAACACCCTGTATCGCATGATCGGCGCGCGCCCGAACGACGCCATCCTCGGCCTCGCCACGGTGGCGGCCAACTCCGCCACCTACCTCACGCCGGCACTCATCGACGCCGTCGTGCGTACCGCCGACAGCCTCGGTCCCTGGCTGGCCACGGTGCTGGAAGCCGATCCTGCCGATTCCGGTCTCACCAGCGAGGCGTGGGAAGCGCTCGGTGCCGCATCCATCAGCCGTCTCTGCGACGACGTGGACGAGAGCACGCCTGGTGCACGCGCCGAACGTGATGGTGCCGCAGCAATCCTCGTGCAGCTCACGGCGTCGGGCGAGGCGTCCCATCGCTGGCCGGCGTGGCGTGAACGCCTGTTCGCCGAGTGCGTGCTGAATGGGCAGGCCGGCTGTCGCGATGCCGCCGCCGTCTTGGTCGCCGGTGGACTCACCTTCGCGCCGCTGACGTCGGCCGAGTACCTGCGACTGCTGCCTGCGCTGGCGCGATACGCGGGCTGGATGACCTCCATCCTCCGTCATCCACTGCTCGATGATGCCGACGTGGCAGCCAGCGTGGCCGTTTTCCTCGTCGGCTCGGCGATGCGTCATGCCGCAGAATCCGGCATCGAGGCGCCGGATGCCGAGTCGTGCCGCGTGATGCTCTGCGATCGCCACCTGCGACTGGCGTCCGATCATCCCGTCGTGCTCGCGGTGGAGGCGTGGTTCGCGTCACACCGAAGCGACGCGGGTAGGTCGGCCGCCAAGCCCACGTCGCTCACGCGGCGTCGTTCGCGCCGCGTGAAGCCGGTGCAGTTCTTCCCGGGGTGACTTGCAGGAGCCAACGCGACGCCGGATGCGTCGCGTTGGCGAGCGTCACTGCGTGACTTGCGCCACGCAGGCCTGCCCCGACAACCCGCCGCGTTGCACCACCGGCCCCGCACCCGGTGCCGTCAGCTCCAGCGTGACCGGCGCCGCGCCGTTGAACGTCACGCGAATCGTGTTGCCGCGACCTTCCGGCAGTCCGCGCGCCATCATGCGAAACAGCGCCCACGAACCCTCGCCCTTCGACAGCTCCTGTTCGCGGCCGCCGCTGGTGGCCATCAGGCGCGCCGTGTTCCCGCCCGACGGCCAGGTCAATGCCTGCACCTCTGCCCCCGGCCACCGCAGCGTGCGGTCACCGTTCACCAGCGACACGATGCTCACGTCCGGTGTCGGAATCACCTTCACCGACAGCGACATGCGCGGCGTCTGACCCAGGTCGCTGTACAGCGCCACCGAGGCCCGTGCCATCCGGCGGAAGAACCCCACGAACTGCGGGGAGAGCGTGACACCGTTGGCCGGCTTCGGCGTGAAGTTGCCATTCTCCAGCGGCAGCATCGGCTTCAGGCGATCGTCGTAGAACTTCCACAGCGCACCGGTGCCCGGCGCCAGCAGTGCGTTCACGTCGCGCACGTCGGCCATGTCACCGGCATCGGGATTGAACGGGAACTTGCGCAGGATGCGCTCCATCGCGCGGCACATCTCGCGTCCGCGGCCGTTGAGCAGCACGGCGAGGTCGGCGCCTGATGCACTCGCGATCGCGTCCGGGCCCATCGGTGCCGCCACTGGTGCCGGTGCCGCGCCGCCACCCGCTGGCGGTGCCACCACCGGTGGCGGAGCGATCGGCGGCGCGGCGCCGCCTCCACCCCCACCGCCCGCCGTCACACCGCGCGGCATGCGTGTGAGCATGAGCTGCTTCAGCACGGCCTCGGCGCCATCGATCGGAGCGTACAGCAGCCGCGCCACCGACGGCCCGATCTGCGACGCGCTGGCGTCCACCGCGAACTTCTGCTCCATCTGCCGCGCAACGGTCTTGGCCTGCGCGGCCTGCGACATCAGGACGCCCTGCGCGGCGGCCTGTAGCGCCAGCACCCCGGCGGAATCCTTCGCCGGCGGCAGGTTGCCGATGCCCTCCATTCCCGATTGCAGGGTCAGCAACGCATTGGCGTACTCCTGGTTCGCTTCACTCACGTTCTTGTCGCGGATGGCGGGCGGTGTGACGCTGTGCACCGGCTGGAACGCGCGTGCGAGCGCTGAATCCGCATTCGTGTTGCGCGCCGCCAGTGCCAGGATCGCCAGCAGCGGTGACTGCGCGCCACCCAGCTTGCCCAGCCGCGCCGCCGACTGCAGCACGTTGCCCGGTCGCGGCACGCTCACCATCTGCAGCGCCTTGCGCCACTCGGCCTGGTAGTCGGCGAGGTAGCGCTTGCGGATGTCGGCCAGGTCCTGCTCGCGGTTGCGTGACGCCACCGCGCTGCGATCACCCACCACCCAGGTCTCACCCTGGAAGAAGCGATCGGAGTTGCGCAGCGCGTCCTGCATCGCCGTCCATCCCGTCTCGGTGAAGGGCGCGGCGACGAGCGCACCACCGGTCCCCACCACGCCGGCGGCCTGCGGCACCGCCTCGGCCAGCTTGATCGCCTTGGCGGTAGCCTGCACCGCCGAACGCATCGAGACGTAGATCGGGTCGATGCCCGCGAAGCGTCCGAGGTGGTCGCGGGTGTGTGTCACCAGTCGCGAATCAGCGGCCACGGGCCAGAGCTGTTCCGCCACCTGGAGCGACGCGTACTCGTCGAATTGGCGCCGTGCCAGCTCGGTCACCACGCTGTCGGTCGCAATCCCGCGCTGCCACGACGCCAGCAGCACCGGTGTCACGAAATCGCGCGAGCTCCGCGCGTGTTCGGTGGTGCCCACCAGGTACGTCTTGAGCATGTCGTAACTGCGCCCGTAATCCGACGCCGGCGTCGGCACATCGGGAATCGTGCGCAAAGAATCCACCAGCACGCGCCACGCATCGTCGTGCAGCTGGCGACGATAGCCCGCGATCCACGCCGGACGCGCGGCCGACACCAGCGACGCGCCGTTCCACAGCCCCAAGCCCATCGAGAGCGGCGCACCGGCGGTGTCGATGGTCGTGATCGTGTCCAGCAGCGCGCGCAGCTGCTCGAGCTGGCGCAATGCCTCCACGCTCGGCAATGCGATGGTGCCCGGCGCGGCCTGCACCACCGGCAGTGACGCCACGCTGCGCACGGCGGTCATGGTGCGCGAGGCCAGTGCGCGATTCTTCGCCCAGCTGACGCTCACACCGAGGGCCAGCAGCAGGCCGCCGGCGATCAGCGTGCCAAGCAGAATGCGTCGCATACCCGAGACGCGCACGCCACCGAGGGCCGCCGCACGCGCGCTGCGGTCGCCGAACACCACGTCGGTGAAGAAGCGATCGATGAACACCCACTCCGGCACCTTGCGCGCCGCCGCCGGGGCAGCCGCGGGCGCGGCGGCGCCGGCGATCATGCCCGGGCGAAAGAGACCGGTCGCGCCGTCCACCGGCGCCGCCGTCGCCGCCACCGGTGCCGCATCGCGCACGATCACCGGCCGCGCGCCCACGAACCAGAAGCCGCGCAACTGCGGCGTCATGCCCATCTGCGACGGTCGCGTCACTTCGGCCAGGAAGCGGATCGCCGCCGGCGCCAGCTTGCCCAGTTCGCGCGGCACTTCGTACGCACCCAGCCGTTGCGCTTCAACCGATTCGCGCGACAGCAACTCACTGCGGCGCGCACCGAGCGACGCCACCAGCGATGCGAAGGCCTGTTCGAGACGCGGGATCAGGCGTTCGGCGTAGGCGCCGGCCGCGCCGTTGTCGAACGGCAACGCGGCACCCAGCGGTACGCGGATCTCCTCGCGCGTCAGTGGCGCCAGCCAGGACTCCACGTAGGGCAACCGGTCGAGGCGCGTGAACAGCACGTACACCGGCACCCGCATGCCCAGCTGGTTGGCGGCGTCGGCAAGTCGAGCGCGCAGCGCCGGCGCGAGGGCGTCCAGTTGCTTCTGTTCGTCCGAGGTGGCGAGATAGTCGCACGGCACGCAGAGCACGATCGCGCGCGGCGCCGGCTCCTTACGACCCAGTGCAGCCGCCAGCCCCGGTGCACGCAACGCCCGCACGAAGCGCATGAAGCGCGGCCCATCGGCCGTCAGCGTTCCTGGTGCCTCGATCAACGCGCCGCCACCACCCAGCCAGATATTGGCCGCCTTGGTCGGCTCCTCGGGACCGGTGCCGCGCGCATCACCCGCCAGCAGCTGTGCATCCAGGCCGCTGCGCGTCACGACGGTGGTCTTGGTCGACGTCGGCGGGCCAAGCAGCAGCACCAGCGACTTGCCCAGCAACTCACCGCGCGGCAGTCGATCCGCCGCCTGCCGCAGCGCCAGTATCGCTTCATCCTTCTCGGCCCGCGACACTGCGTCGCTCGGTCGCAGCACGTGCCAGGTGATCGCGCCGCCGATCGCACCCAGCACCGCCAGGCCGATCAGCATCGCGGTGCGTTCGCCACCCGTCAGCTTCAACAGCCAAACGGCGAGGATCGCCACCACCACGAACAGCAACAGGACCGCGAGGCTGGCCACCCAGCGCTTGGTGCGTGACGAGTGCATCATCGGGCCACCGGTGCAGTGGATGAGGCATCGGTGACGTCGCGAATCTCACCGGCAGTGCCGGACAGCGTTGCGCGACCGGCACCCCACAGGGCCGCCACCATCACCGCCACCAGCACCGCGCCGACGGCCAGTCTTCGGATCCACGGATCCTTTGCCGCCACCGCGTCGTCCACCGGGCGCCACGCCGGGGCCAGGTCACCGCTGGCCCCGCGGATGCGCGCGATGCGATCGCCCACGCGCTGCGCGATCACCTTCAAAGCGCCGGCATCACCACCGTACCGCCCCCGGAATCCCAGCAGCAGCGCGTGATGGAACACTTCCAGCACATCCGCCAGCGCCGGCTCGGCGGCGCGCGCCAGCTGCTGGTCCAGGTACTGATAGAACAACTCGCCGCCCGTGTGCCCGCCGAACAGCTCGTCCTGCAGCGGACGTCGCGACCACTCGGCCAGCGCCGGCTGTCGCGAGTTGAGCACCGACTCGTCGAGGAAGGCGACGGCGGCGAACAGCGCCACGCGCACGTCGGTGGCCACGTAGCCGGCCGCCGCGCCTGCCTGTTCGGCCTTGGCCAGCAGGCCGCGCGCCAGTGTGCGGAATGCCTCGGCGTCACGCACGGGTTCACGGTCCGCGCGGAGCCGCGCGATCACGGTGAACAGGTCCTGCTGCGAGAGCGCGAGACGACCATGCGCAGCGGAGTCGGGCGGGTTCATGGGTGCTGGGCTGGCAGTTGCAGGAAGGGCGGCGGCACGATGGACTGGCGGCGACGTTACTCGGGCACGAGGACGGCGATCTCGATCACGGTGTCGGGCAGGGAATCGGGGACGTACACACCCACTTCACGCGATTGCGTCAGCGCCTGCGCGCACGGCCCGTCGAGCGTGATGGCGAAGTAGGACATCTCCGCGCGCGGTGCGATGCCGGTCGGTGGCGTCGGCACCGACTCCAGTGCCAGGCCGGCGAATGCGCGTCGCACCAGCTCGAGCACGAACTTCGCCGCGCACACCTTGGCCAGGTTCGGGAACTGCGTGGCGGTTTCCAGCGGGCCGAGTCGGGTGCGCACGCCGACGAACCAGCGGGCCCCCGGCTCGAAGCAGCGGGCATCGGCGATCGCCGCCGTGTGCAGCGTCGGAGCGGTCTCGGTCAGGCGCACCACCACCGCACGCGCCGCCACCACCGAATCGAGGTGCGCCCGCAGGTGATATTCGAGCGCGCCGAAACACCCTTCCAGGTTCTGGTGATCGTACACCGGCAGGTCGCGCGCCTGCACCGTGAGCGAGAACGTGCACAGGGCACCGGCCAGTCGCGACAGCTCCATCCACACCTTCTCGGGATGCGCGGTGCGGTTGGTGAGCAGGTGCCGCAAGGGCGCCTCGGCGCTGCGGATCGCATGCAGCAGCCAGCGGATCGCGACTTCGTTGCCCACGTACGCCTGCGCTGCCGGCGCGCCGGTGCCAGCGATCGACGCCGCCAGCGCAGCGCTCTTGGCGGCCAGCAACTGCACCACGTTGTGCAGGAGGCTCACCAGCCGCGGGCTGGCGCCGTACTGCACACAGGGCGGCACGTAGTCGCGGTCGATGACGAAATGTCCACCCGCGTCGCGACGGATGCGCGCCACCGGCAGCGCGATGTCGCCGGCCGTCAACTCGTCGTCCAGCAGCAGGCGCAGGTTCTTCATCGCCACCGTCACCGCGAGGGCGTCGGTCCCGGTGGTCTCATCCACCAGCGTGCGCTCGTCGCGCCGGAAGCGCATGTCGTCGGTGGTGACGGCACTGGCGGCCGCCACGTTCGGCGCATCGTCCTGCCACGGGGCCAGCGCGACATGCACCACGTGCGACTCGCGCGTGGGCGAGAACCGCGCGGCCAGCGCCGACGGCTGCGGCAATGGATCGGGATCCGGTGCCTGCAGTGGCGTGCCGTCCTGAAAGCGTCCGCGCACGTGCACCAGCGAGAGCGTCCCGCTGCGCAGTGCATCGGCATCCAGGTCCACGCCGGCGAGCCCCCATGCGAACGGGATGACGCTATCGATGGCACGCGTGGCTTCGTCCTCGAGCCACCGTCGCTGCGCCTGGAAGTGCTGGGGCGCGAGCGCCATTCCTTCCTGCCACACCGGGCGCGCCGGCACGCGCTGGCGACTCACTGTGTCCTCACCGCGCACGGGATGCGCCGAGCGCCGACAGTGCCGTGGATGCGAGCGTTCGCCATGCGTGAGCTGTTTGGTCGGCGTAAGAGATCAGGCGCGCTGGGAGGCAGCCCGGTCCGCCGTGCCGGATAGTGCGATTGCGTCCGCGGCACGTCAAGATAACAATACGTCCGGTGCACGGCCGCGCGCCCTGTGCTTTCGAGTGGCCTCCCCATATCCGAGTCGCGATGACCGACCCCGCCGCCCCTTCGCGTTACCGCCTGTCGATGGCCATCGCCCGCGAAGACGGCATTCGCACCTTCATCGCCCTCGACACCACATCGGGCACACCGGTGCTGGCCCACGTGCTCGAGGATCGTGCACAGGTGGCGCGTGATCGCATGACCGAGCGGCTCTCGCGACTGGCCGCGCCCGACGCGGCGGAGATCATCGAGACCGTCGTCACCGAGAAAGGCTGGGCGGTGATCACGCGCGCGGAGGATGGGCTGAACTCGTTTGCGTCCTGGCTTGCGGCGCGCACGTCGGAACCGGAGGCGACCACGTTCATGCGTGTGATGCCACCCGCCGATGCGGCGGCGCCTGCACCGCCGCCGCCGCCACCGGTCGCGGCACCGCTCGCAAGCACACCGCCGGTACCGTTGCCGCTGCCGCTGCCGACACCGGTTGCGGGAGCACCGTCGTTCGCGCCGCTCGACCTTCCGTTGCCCATGCCGACCGCGGTGCCGGCACCGTCGCTGCCGATGCCGTTGACGACACCCGTCGCGCCGCCGGCACCGCCGCCGCTGGTCACGCTCAGCGCTGCACCACCGGCGCCCGCGCCGCCGCCATCACCGGCCAACGCACCGGGGGAGTTCACGGCGATGTTCCGGCCGCAGGCACTGCTGGGCGAGATGGCAGCACCACCGGCAGCGGCAGCGCCGCCCGCTGCACCCGTGTTCACACCACCGCCGCCCGCCGAACCCACGCGCGAGTTCTTCATTGCACGCCCGCCGGCCGCGCCGGCCGTTCCACCGGCACCCGCACCACGTGCATCGCCACCCGCGCCGTCGGCAGCGGGACCTGGCGAGTTCACCGCGATGTTCTCGCCGGGCATGCAGCTCGTCGGTCCGCCTGCCGCTTCGGCGCCGCCTCCAGCGGTGCCACCGCTGTCGCCGCCGCCCTACGCACCGCCGCCACTCTCGCCTCCCGCCTACGCGCCGCCGCCGGTGTCGCCGCCGCCCTCGGCATTCGCCCCGCCGCCGCCGCCGGAACCGATGCGCGGTGTCAGCTCACTGCCGCCGTTGCCGCCCGTGACACCGCCGTCGGCACCGTCGTTCGCGACGCCTCCGTTGTCGCCGCC
>JANMON010000339.1:0-3093 GCA_031369265.1 Gemmatimonadaceae bacterium
ACACTGGTCGCCACCACGAGCGCACTTACACGAACCGAACCCCGCCGTCCTCGATCGGCGTACTGCGAATCCGCTTGCCAGTCAGCGCGAACACGGCATTCGCCAAGGCCGGTGCAACCAACGGCACGCCGACCTCGCCAATCCCACCCGGCTTCTCGCCTGACTGAATCAGTTCCACCTGCACCTTTGGTACATCAGCAGCCCGGGGCAACTGGAAATCGTGGAAGTTGCTCTGCTCCACGCGGCCATTCTTGAAGGTGATCTTCGCGCGCAGGGCCTGAATCAGCCCCGTCACCACGCCGCCCTGCAGCTGCGCAACCACCTGATCCGGATGCACCGCGATGCCGCAGTCGGCCGCGATGGTGATCCGCTCCAGCTTGATCCGCTCCGCCGTGCCCGACACCTCGCAGACCAGCGCCGCGTGCGTCTCGTAGCATTCCATTGACGCCACACCGAAGGCCCGACCCGCACCCGGCGTCGTGGTGTAGCCGGACACGCGCACCGCTCGCTCCAGAGCCGCCCGCTGACGCGGCTGCTTGTCGAGCATGGCCAACCGGAACGCAACCGGACTCTGTCCGGCCTCGAGCGCCATCTCGTCGATGAAGCTTTCCACCGCGAAGGCGTTCAGCGCATGACTGACGGAGCGCCAGAAGCCGACCCGCACGCCCACCTCCTCGATCACGGTGCGCAGGTCGAGGTTCGGCACGTCGTACGTCAGGTTGGCCAGACCCTCCTGCTGAAACGGATCGCTGCCCTTCGTCACGAACGGCGGGAAGGCGCGTGCGGTGATCGATGGCGACACCAGTTTCGCGCTCAGCGCCTCCAGCCGTCCGTTGGCCACTGCGCCACGCATGACATGCAGGCTGGGCGGCCGATAAAAATCCTGCTGTGTGTCCTGCGGCCGGGTCCAGATCATCTGCACCGGTGTCCCGGGCACGGCCTTCGCGATTGCCACCGCCTGGCCGACGAAGTCATTCTCGAGGCGCCGACCGAAGCCGCCGCCGATGAACTGTGAATGCACCTGCACCTGCTCCGGCTTCACGCCGGCCACGGCGGCAGCCGTGCCTTGCGCACCCTGCGGGAACTGCACGCTGCCCCAGACTTCCACGCCCGTCGCCGTCACCTTGGCGGTGCAGTTCTGCGGCTCCAGCGTGGCGTGCGCCAGCATCTGGCAGCGGTATTCGGCCGTCTTGGCGCCCGTCGCGAGCGCGGCCGACGGATTGCCCGCCGTCTTGACCACGAAGCCGTCGCGATCGCGCGCCGCATCCAGTGTGGCAAAGATCTTCGCCGTATCCAGGGTCGCGGCCGCACCCTCGTTCCACGTGATCGGCAACGCGTCGGCCGCACCACGCGCGATCCAGTAGTGGTCCGCCACCACGGCGACTGCGTCGCCGATGTTGACCACCGCGCGCACACCCGGCCGACGACCGACGGCGGTTCCGTCAAACGACGCCACCGTGCCACCCAGCACCGGGCAGGGGACGATCGCCGCGTACAGCATGCCCGGCAGCTTCACATCGAGTCCGTACGTCGCACGGCCTCGCGCCTTCGCGGCGCCATCCAGGCGAGGCAACGGCTTCCCGATCACGGTGAATGTCGCCGGATCCTTGAGCGCGACCGTGGCCGGCGGTGTGAGCGCGGCAGCGGCGGTGGTCAGGCTGCCGTAACTGGCGGTCTTCGCACCGTGTGTCACCATCCCGTTCGCCGCCCTGCACTCGCTGGCACTGACCCCCCATTGCGTCGCGGCAGCGCTGATCAACATCTCGCGCGCGGTTGCGCCGGCCTTGCGCAGCGGGTCCCACCCTTCACGCACGCTGGTGCTGCCGCCGGTGATCTGCGCGCCGAGTGCGTTGTTCACGTAGGCAGGGTCCGCTGGCGCGTGCAGGACGGTCACCTTGCGCGGGTCCACCGCCAGTTCCTCGGCCAGGATCATGCTCAGCGAGGTGTACACGTCCTGTCCCATCTCGCTGCGACCGCAGGTGAACGTCACCGCGCCGTCGGGTGCGATGCGGATCCACGCGTTCGCCGTCAGCGCGGCCACCGGCTGGGCCGATGCATCGGGGGCGAATCTGAAGCCGACCAGCAGTCCGCCACCGACGGCGGCTGACACCTTCATGAAATCGCGGCGGGTGACCGTCGGGGGCGTCATGACCGACCCTCCAGCGAGGTGGCCGCATCACGCACCGCATCCTGGATCCGGCCGTAGGTGCCGCAGCGACAGATGTTGCCATTCATGGCGTCGTGGATCTGCGCGTCTGTCGGCTTCGGTGTCTTGGCCAGCAGCGCGGACGCGGCCATCACCTGCCCAGATTGGCAGTAGCCGCATTGCGGCACCTGATGCTTGTCCCACGCCGCCTGCACGGCGGTGCCAACCGGTCCCGTGAGCCCCTCGATCGAGGTGATCTTTTTGCCCGCCAGGGCCGAGAGAGGCGTCACGCACGAGCGGGTCGCGACGCCGTCCACGTGCACGGTACACGCGCCGCACAGTGCCGCGCCGCAGCCGAACTTGGTGCCGGTCATCTGCAGGTGGTCACGCAGCACCCAGAGGAGGGGCGTGTCTGGCGCGGCTGTGACCGAAACGACTTGGCCGTTCAGGGAAATCGAGGGCATGGAAACCTTCGGCGACGGAGGGGGAACTGCGCCAGCGTGTCGGGCCGATGATGGCCTTCGCGAATGTGCGCTGCGGCGGCGATATGTCAACAAAGAGTTGGCATTGGACAACGTCGCACGGAAGCCAGGGTTGCGATCTCCCAGGCTCGTTCAGCCAAGGGACGTCTGCGGCAGCACGTGGTCGAGGAGCGCCCGACGGGGTGTCGATCGCGTCGTCGAGGCAGGAATGTGCGCTGCGTCGATTCGGGTCTGAACGCATGCGTCAACCGACCGGATCGCTGCGTCAGATAGGTTGATTGCATGCAGCACTCAGCCTGCTGAACGCACGTCACTTCAGTCGATACCCACGCGCAGTCAGTACTTCATCAAGTACCGCCCCACTTCCCAGCTCGTCACCTGCTCGCTGAACTCGCGCCACTCCGCCCGCTTCGCGGCCAGGAAGTGCGCGAAGATGTGCTCGCCCAGCGCCGCGCGGATCACGTC
>JANMON010000361.1:0-2679 GCA_031369265.1 Gemmatimonadaceae bacterium
GCACTGGCCGCGCTGGTCAGCGAAGACCTGGGCCGCAACCCGGGTGCGATCCGCACACGCATCGAGGAGACCGCCGATGATCTCGGCGTGGCCGGCGCCGACCCGTTCTACGGCAACGGCCGCATCAACGTGCGTCGGGCGCTCGGCTTGTAACCTCTGCCCGCTGGACCCGCAGGTGCACACCGGCGAGGGAGCCTTTCGAGGCTCCCTCGCTCTTTTTGTCACCCCGTCGGGTGGACGTCAGCGACGGACTGACGAACGCCGCGCACCCTGCGCCATGAGCCAGTCGATCAATTCCGTGTTGCCGCTGTCGTACGCGGCGTCCAGCGGCGTCCGATCGTCGTAGCCGACCCATTGCAAGTCGGCGCCACGTGCATGGAGCAGCGCAGCAGAAGCGGGCTGCCCGCCGCGGCAGCCGTGCCAGAACGCGTTGGTGACGTCACGCGCCGATGGTGCCGGTGACTGCGCCAGCGCCGTCTCCACGCGGTCCACCAGTCCCAGCGCCGCCGCCTGCCAGATGGTGGTCGCCGCACCGCGCGCGAGCAAGCGGCGCGCCGCGTTCCATTGCGCGAACACCACCGCGTCCGACATCGCTGTCCCACCGGTATGCACGGCGCCGGGCGCCTCGATGTTCGCGCCCAGGTCCAGCAACGCGTCGAGCACGGCCACGTCATCGCTGCTGGCCGCCCAGTGCAGCGGTGTCTCCGGAGCGCCGCCGTGGCGCGCATGGATCATCGTCGCATCGAGGTCCGCACCGGCTCGTGCCAGCAACTCCACCATCGCGGCGCCATTCGGCACGTGGCCCGGCCAGTCCGCCACCACGTGCAGCAGCGTGCGCGACGCACCATGGGCATCGCTGATGCGCACCGTCGCCAATGCCGGCTCGCTGTCCAGCTGCCGCTGCAGTGAGTCCACATCACCGCGTCGGATGGCCGATACCAGCGCGACCGCGCGCGGATCGTCCTGCGAAAGGTGCTTCATGGCGAGCCCGGAAGAGGTGTCGCTGGTCGCGACGCGTATCGCCGCCATACCATCGTGTCGCGTGGCTGGCCGTGGGGATGCACCACATTGCCCACCAGCGTTTCCTCGTGCCGATACCCGAGCCGCGCCGGAACTGCCGCGCTGGGCACGTTGCGAGGATCGCAGCGGATCTCGACGTGCGCGATTTCCGGCCAGCTCAACGCCAGCGTGGTGAGCGCTCCGGCGGCCTCGGTGGCGTAGCCCTGCTGCACCGCGCCGACGTCGATCCAGTAGCCGATCTCGAGGGCGCGAGGACCAACGCGCGCGTGCAGCCCGGTTCCACCCAGCACTGTGCGGTCGTCGGGTGCGAAGATGCCGTAGATCCACTCCACGCCGGCGTCGAACTCGGTGCGGAACTTGAGCAGGCGTGCGGTGAGTGCCTCCAGCGCCGACGGTTCGTCGTGAGCCCACGGCATCCAGGGTCGCAGGTGCTCCAGGCTCCGATCGATCGCGACCTTTGCCGCCGGCGCATCATCGGGCGTCCAGGCACGCAGGATCAGGCGCGGCGTCTGGATGCGCAGCGGCGGAAGCACCGCGGGGCGGTCCATTGGCGGCGCGTCGCGGTTCAGGGAGCGCGCCGACGCCAGTACCTGCTCCACGAACGCACCCTTCGCGATGGAATAGGCGGCCTTGTCCCACGCGACGTTCTCCGCCACACGGTACTTCTCGGCCGCGTACGCAGCAGCCAGCGACGGATCGGCGCACAGCACATCGCGGAACAGTAACTGCTCGTCCCAGGCCGACGCCGGCAGGATGTAGAGATGCAGTTGCACCGCGCGCGCGCCGGCGTCGTCGTCGCGCACGAAGTAACGCCGGCGTGGGTCAGGGCCATGTGGCCCACGATGCGTGTAGCCCAGCGCCTCCAGCGGGAGAACGCAGGCATCGGCGGCCGCTTGGCTGGCGACTGCCACCGCGATGTCCAGGACCGGCTTGCCCGCCAGCCCCGGCACCGCCGTGCTGCCGACGTGTTCGAGCCCCACGATGTGCGCTGCGATCGCCGCGCGCACGCGATCCGCCTCGACCGCGAAACGGTCGGGCCACGAGGGATCGTGAGGGATGAGGCGGAGCGTACGCGACATGGCAGGTAGGCGACAGTGAAATCGGCGCCCTGCCACCGCGCAACTCTCACCCTGCGACTATCTGTCCGGAACCGTCGTTTCGAGCAGGCGCGACTGCAGGTTCACCCGGTGCGTCAGCGCGCCGGAGGTCAGCACGTGCGCGTACCGTGTGCCGTCGAAGCTGACGGCTGCGTGACTCGTCGTACGCGCGGGTGCGTCATTGTCAGTTCCCTTCACGAGCGACAGCTCCAGCATCACCAGTCCGGTCATCGGCCAGGTGAACTTCGGGTCGTTCATGCGATAGCGCACGTCGGCGTAGCGATTCACACGTACCACCGTCGACGCCTCACGTCCCGGACCGATGCTGACGCGCCGCACCACCGAATCGACGCCGCTCATCACCAACCGGTTGTCCGCGTCCTGCGAATAGCGACGCCGCAGTGTCCGCGACTCGGTCACGCCGTCGCGGCCGACGACATCCTGCCGTCGCACCTGCTCGATCGCACTGGAGGGCGTCCCGTCGTACACCAACGCGTCAGCGCCCGCTGCGTCCACGAACCGCACCGTCGAACTGTCGCTCGCACCGCAGGCCGGCTTCGCT
>JANMON010000019.1:0-16642 GCA_031369265.1 Gemmatimonadaceae bacterium
ACCGCGACTCGCGGAACGGGTCGCTCAGCCAGCGCGCCAGCAGGTCCACGCGTCCGGACGCCTGCCATCCGGCCGGACGCTGCACGCCACCAACACCTGCATCCAGTGCCAGTCGCACGTTGTACGCAGCCACCACCAAAAGGCCGGCGGCCAGCTGGGCGCCCGGGTCGCGATCCAGGATGGCGTCGGCGCGGAACGCGGGTCGAAACCGCGCTGCGGGCGGGGCGAAGGGCGCGCGTTGTGCCTCGACCGACATCGGCCCGAAACCGATCAGGGCGACGCCGACGGTTGCGAGCGCCATCGTCCGTGCAGCACGCGCGAGATGTGATGCGTGCAGGATGGTCACCCGATCACGTCGTGTGTCGGCGGCACCGCGGCCTTGCCGGCCAGGTCTTTCGGGCCGCCGGCGCGGTTCACCCAGAGCATCAGCGTGTAGTCGGTGGTGGCGACGAGGGCGAGGATGCCGCAGGCCAGCGCGAGGCCCGCCACCAGCCGGGGCGCCTGCAACGCGGCCAGCAACGTCACGAACTGCAGCACCGTGACGCCCTTGCCGGGCCAGCGCGCCTGGAAGGTGATCTGCCGCAGCCAGCTCACGTTGCGCGCCACGAACCAGCCGATCACGGTCATCACGTCGCGCACCAGCAGCAGGCCGAGCTGCCACGGTGAGATCAGCCCATCCACCGTCACCGCGATGAAGGCCACCAGCATGAAGATGCGGTCCGCGATGGGGTCGATCAGCGCACCGATGCGGCTGGTGGTGTGCGAGATGCGCGCGATCACACCGTCGAGTACGTCGGACGCCATCGCGGTCAGCACCATCGCCAGGCGCCAGTCGGCGTCGTGCACGCCAAGGAACACGCCAGCCATCGCCAGGCGCGACAGGGAGATGAGGTTCGCGGTGGTGAACACGTCATTGCGAAGCATGATGACAAGAAAGCGGCACTCGGGCATCGCGGCCAGCAGTTGCCTCCCCTGCCGCGGCGGCATAGGCTGCCGCGTGTGCCAGCGTGCACAGCCGCCGCTGGCCTTCCCCATGCTGCTTCCGCCTTGCCACTCCTGCCTTCTGCGCGTACGGTGATCGCCTCGTGAGCGTGGCATTGCCGCTGTTGTCGCTGGCCGGGGCGATCCTCTTGCTGCTGTGGGACATCGGCCTGGCGGGCCGCCTGGCGCGCGTGGCGGAGGCGCCGCGTGGCTGGGCCACGCTGACGGCGGTGACGGGGTTGCTGCTGCTGCCGGCCGCGTTGATCCGCATCGTCGGCAGTTCGCTGCTCGACGGCCGCACGGTGGCCGCACTTGGCTGGCTCTGGCCGCTGGTGCTGACGATGGTGGCGGCGCAGGCATTCATCACCCTCGTGCGCCGGCTCGGTGCGCGCCCGGTGGTGGTGCCGATCGTGATCTACGATTGCATCCTGGCGGCTGCAGCGTGGATCGAATACGCGTCGGGCAACGGCGTGTCACTGCCGGCCGCGCTGCACGCCATCCCCACCGCGGTGGCGGGCGCGATGGGCTATCTCGCCGGCCCGACCGCGCTCTGGTCGCCCCTGGCCATCGCGCCGCCATTGCTGGCGCCGGCCTATCGTGCACGTTGGGCGGTGAACGCGTCGGTGCGCGGCCTCATCGCGCTGTATGCCGTGGTCGCGATCGTCGCCTTCAGCAGCGAGCTGCCGCAGGCCGTGCGTGGCGTGCAGAGTTTCTCGCGCTGGACGCTGGCCCCGCTGCGCGAACGGCCGCCCGATCGCCCATTGCGCGTGGGCGTCCAGATCCTGCCGGTGCTGCGCGGCACGCCAGCGCCGTTGGCGCTGCGCTACGACACCGGCTTGGCCGACAGTGCAGCGGTGGATGCGATCGCCGTCACCGTGGCACCGGGCGGTGCGACACCGCGGGCACTGGATTCGCTGTCCCGCGCGCTGGATCGGTATCGCGCCGACAGCACGCTGATCGTAGTCACGCTGGGATGGGACCTGGCCGAGGCGCTGCGCGTGCGCTTCGCACCGACGGCGTGGGAACGCGAACGGGCGCAGCTGGTGGATCAGGTGGTGCGCCGCCTGCGACCCGACATCCTGGTGCCGATCGAGGATCCGAACGGCATGGGCGTGATGATCGTCGGCCCGCGTGAGGCCTCGGAATGGCAGCCGTTGCTGACGCAGCTGGCGAAGACCGCGCATACGCTCCGACCGCGCACTCGAGTGCTGGCTGCCGTCTCCACCTTCGACACCCGCGACAGTGCGCTGGTGGCGTGGGCCGTCACGCCGCGGTCAGGACTGGATGGCGTGGGCTACGTGATGCAACCGGGATTTCGCGGCGGCGTGACACTCGAGGCGCGCCTGCAGGCCGCCGATCGCTGGCGGGTGGTGCGCACGCGGCAGGGGCTGCGCGCGAGTGACGAGTGGGTGCTGCTGGCGGCCGGATTCCCGTGGACCCAGGGCGAGCAGGCGCAGGATCGCGGGATCTGGGGCGTGCTGGCGTGGGCCAGTGCGCGACCCACGATCGGCGGCGTGATCGTGGGTGATGCCGGCGACTACGATACGCGTCGCGGATTGCGTGGGCCGGGTGGGCGGCTGCGGCTCGCCAACACCTCGCTGCGTCGCGCGATCCGCGGCCTGAGCGAGGAAGCGCGCTGATCGCTCAGGGGCGCGCCACACCGCGCACGATCGCCTCCACGCGTCGCGCCGGATCGATCCACTCCTGCACCACCCGCTGCACGTCGGCCGCGGTCACGGCGCGCAACTGCGGCACTTCGTCGTCCAGCTCCGCCAGGCCTGCGCCGCTGGTCCACGCATCCACCATGTCGCCCAGCTGCGCGCCGGCGCTTTCCTGCCGCAGCGCGTGCATGCCGATGGCGTAGGTGCGCGCGCGCTCCAGCTCCTCGCTGCTCACCGGCGCCTCGCGCATCAGTGCGAACTCCGCCAGCAACCCGGCCCGCGCTTCCAGCTCCCGCTCCGGCGCACAGGCGATGTAGGCCGAGATCATGCCGGCGTTGCGCAGCGTCGAGGCGCTCACGAACACGCTGTAGGCCAGTGACTGCCGACTGCGCAGCGACTCGAAGAACCGACCACCCAGCCCGCTGGCCACGCCCGTCATCAGCGCCGTCGCGTGGCGCGCCTGGTCGCCGCGCGCCGGCCCGCGGAACAGCATCGCCACTGCACTCTGTTGCTTGGTGCGCGCATCCACGATCTCGATCGGCGAGGTGGGCATCGGCGGTGGCGACACCACCACACCGGACTGCGGTGAGAGTGCACCGAAGGGTCCCGCGACCTGCCGTGCCAGCTCGGCCGGCTCGGCGTCACCCACGATCGCCAGCACCACCTCGCCGTGGAGGATCGCGCGCTCATGCCAGTCGCGCACCGCGTCGACCGTCACCGCGCTCAACCCATCCGCCGTGCCCAGCGCATCGATGCCGTAGGTGTGCGCACCGAACAACGCCTGCCGCGCCACGCTCAGCGGATGGCGCAGCATGTCGTCACGCCGCGCGCGCAGTTCAGTGAGCATCTGCGCCGACTCGGTGGCCACGGCATCGGCCGGAAACGACGGCGCCTGCACCACGTCAGCCAGCAACGCGGCCGCCGGCGCCACGTCCTCCGTCGGCACGCTGATGGACCAGCCCACCAGCTCCTTGCTGCTCGACACCGAGACGCTGCCGCCCAGCCGCTCGCCGTCTTCCGCGATCTGTGCCGCGGTGCGCGTGCGCGTGTCCTTGATGGAGGTGCGTGCCATCAGTGCGGTGAGGCCGGCCATCGCCAGCGGCTCGTGTACGGCACCGCCCTGCACGAAACACCCCATGTGCACGATGCGCGCGCCCGGCTTGCGACGCACCACCACCGGCACACCCTGCGCAGTGCGGAAGACGTGCACGTCGCTGACACGTGACTCGAACCGCGGTGCCAGCGCGAGGCTCGCCGGCACAGGCAGGCTGCGCGCCTCGTGCACCAGTGGCTCCGCGACGCGCGCGTTCCACGTCGCCACCAGCGACGCGCCATTCTCCGCCAGCGGCGTGCTGCCAACGGGACGGTAACTCACCGCCGCCACCGTGTCGTCGCGGCACCACCGGTCCAGCACCCGTTGCACGTCGGCAGCCGTCACCGCGTCCACCGCCTGCCAGTACGCATCACCGACATCGGTGCCGCCCAGCGCTTCCCACGCCACCATCTCGCTGGCCTGCCCTTCCATCGACTCCTCGGAGCGCAGGCGCCGCGTGCGCAGCACGTGCTTCACACGCTCCAGTTCATCGGGCGTCGGCCCCTGCGCCTGCAGTGCGCGCACCTGCTGCCAGGCGGCTGCCAGCGCCGCATCGATCGTGTCATCGGCGCCCACGATGCCGATCGCAAAGACACCCAGCTGGGTCGGCGTGTAGTGATACGCCGACGCACTCATGGCCAGTCCGCGCTCGCGGATCGCACGGTACAGGCGCGATGCGCGACCGGTGGACAACACCGCCGACGCCACATCCAGCGCCGCCGCGTCGGGATGCAGCGGACCGACGGTGTTCCAGCCGAAGGTCGCGTGCGCCTGCTGCACGTCGCCGGTGAGCGCGCGATAGCGCGCGGCCCGCCACGGCAACTCCTCAGGACCGTGATTGGGCAGCGGATCGTGCGCCGGCAGGCGGCCATACCGCTCACCCACCGCCGCCGTCACCGCCGCCGCATCCACGTCACCCACCACCGCCAGGATGGTGTTCGACGGCGTGTACCAGTTGCGATAGAAGCCATGCACCATGTCGCGTGTGAAGGTGCGCAACCCCGCCTCGCGCCCGATGCGCCAGCGTCGCATGCGATGACGGTCGTGCAGCACCTCGTACAGCGTCTCGGCGGTCACCGCACCGGGCGTGTCTTCCTTGCGGGCCGCCTCCTGGATGATCACTTCCAGCTCACGCCGCAGTTCATCGGCGTCGATCTGCGAGTGCGCGTAGGCGTCGAACTGGATGTCGAGGCCGCGATCCCACGCCGCCGCCGGCAGGACGGTGATGTAGGTGGTGGCGTCGTAGATGGTGTGGGCGTTGAGCCAGCCACCGACTTCCTTGGTGGCGGTGGCGATCTCGCCCGGGCCGCGTGTGGGCGTGCCCTTGAAGTACATGTGCTCCAGCACGTGCGCGATCCCGATCTCGGTGTCGGGCTCGTCGAAGTAGCCGGCCTTCACCCGCGTCACGATCGCCACCACTGGCGCCGCACGGTCTTCCCGGACGAGGAGCGTGAAACCGTTCGGGAAGACGGTACGGTGCGTGTGCAGGGTCAATGCAGGATCTTCAACACGCCGGCGTCGGCACTGCCGCGCAGGAAGGCCTCGGCCGACTCGGTGGGCACGCGCTGGCCGGTGAGCGACTGTACACGCGCCGCTTCCGCCAGCATGAACTCGTACAGCGACTTGCCGTGCGCCGAGGCATCACGCATCTCGGTGACGATGTCGTCCCAGCTGCCGACGAAGGTGTCGCCGGTGCGCGTGATCACGCTGTGCTCGACCTTCGGCTCCTTCTGGTCGCGCATCTCCGCCAGCAACGTGCCGAACAGCTCGAGCTGGCCACGCGAGTCGGTCTCGTCGTCGCTCTCGCCCATCACGCGTGCCTCGATCTCCGAGAGCATCTCGTCGATGCTGTCGGTTTC
The DNA here is from genome assembly GCA_031369265.1 of Gemmatimonadaceae bacterium. Lineage (GTDB taxonomy): Bacteria > Gemmatimonadota > Gemmatimonadetes > Gemmatimonadales > Gemmatimonadaceae > JACMLX01. The sequence goes on from JANMON010000019.1 coordinate 5,595, forward strand.
CGAGTTCAGTTCCTCGAGCTGCGCCTGCCACGGCACCAGGTCGGGATCGTCGTCCTGCAGGCGATAGGAGGCCTTCTTCAACTCGATCAGCCGCCAGATGCCCAGTTCGTCCCAGTGATCTTCCGGCGACGACTTCTCGAACTGGTACAGCGCCGCCTCGTACTCCTGCTTGTCGTAGAGCAGGTTGGCGAGGTAGATGCGCGCCTCGGTGTACTCCGGATCCAGCTTGAGGGCACGACGCAGCGTGGAGATCGCCGCGTCGTCCTCGCCCGACCGGTGCTGCGCGTACCCCATGCAGCTCACCGCCTCGGCCGAGTCGGGCTCCTGCTGCACGGCGATGTCGAAGAACTGCGCCGCATCCTCGACGAGGTTGTCGCGGAACAGCGCCCGGCCCACCTGCAGCATGAGTTCCACGTCGTCCTGGTAGCCCAGCTCCAGGATGCGACGGAAGTTCTTGCGCGCATGATCCACCTGGCCGAACCGGAGCAGGGTCTCGCCCATGCCGGCCAGGCCGTCCTCATGCTCGGAGTCGAGGGTCAGTGCCTCCTCGAAACTGCGGCGCGCCCAGGCATACTCCTCTCGCGCCAGGCGCGCGTACCCCTCGCCGACATGCAGCTCGACCGAGGTGGGATAGAGCACCAGACCTTCGCGCAGCACCGCCAGTGCATCGTCGAAGCGCCCCTCGTTGTAGAGCTGGTGGGCGCGCTCGTCGTACTCTTCGGACGACAGGAATTGCGAGGCCATCGCGACAGTCCTCCGGGCAAAGCGTCAGCGGGGAAGATAGACCGCGGTACGCACCGCGAGCCACCCCGCCACAGGGTTGATACACCGAACCGTATTCGTTGATCTGAACGGCGTCCGGTGTGGTGCGCCACCGCATGCTCCACGGCCTGCTGCATTGTAGTGAACGTGTCCAGCACGTGCGCCGTGCCCTGCGGCGCGCTACAGCTGTTTACGGTGCGGCAGGGCCGCGCACGCCACCGCGATCTCCGCCGCCAGCGCGGCATTCGACTCCAGCAGCGCGAGGTTGGCCGGGAGCGAACGACCGTCCGTGGCGGCCAGCACGGCACCGAGCAGGAATGGTGTGAGCCGTGCCCCCGTCACACCGGCCGACTCGGCCTCGCGCACCGCCGCAGCCACCGCCACGTCGATCAGCGATTGCTCCAATGCCGCATGCGCCGGCGGCGGTTGCACCACCAGCACCGCGCTCCGTTCGCCAAGGGCCCAGTGCGCGCGCGCCAACTGCGCAATCTGGGCCGCACTGTCGGCGCGCTGTGGCACGTGCAACCCGGTGCCCCTGGTGAAGAAGCCCGGGAGTTCGTCGGTACCGAAGCCGACCACCGGCACGCCCAGCGTCTCGAGGCGCTCCAGCGTCGCCGGCAGGTCGAGGATCGACTTGGCCCCGGCGCACACCACGATCAGCGGTGTGCGCGAGAGTGCGGTGAGGTCGGCCGACTCATCGAACGGGGCGCCGCGATGCACGCCACCGATGCCGCCGGTGGCGAACACCTCGATGCCACCGGCGTGTGCGAGCGTGAGAGAGGCCGCGACGGTCGTGGCGCCGTCGGCGCCCTGCACCACACACGCCGCCAGGTCGCGCGCACTGACCTTGCGCACTCCGTCGCGGGCCAGGAAACGCTGCAGTTCCCCGGGCGTGAGGCCGAGCGTCGCGATGCCCGCCGCCACCGCAGTCAGTGCCGCCACGGCGCCGCCGCGTTCCACCGCCGACACCATGCGTGTGGCTGCGTCCGCATTGTGCGGGATCGGCAGCCCTTGCGACAGCACCGAGGTCTCGAGCGCCACCACCGGTGCACCGCGCTGCAAGGCGTCGGCAATACGCGGCAACACGCGGAGCGTGGTCATGACGGCAGCGATGTCGGGATGGCAAGTGACCAGCGGAGCGCGCGAAAGTTAGCGCGCAGCCTTGGCCGTGTCGGCGGTGGTGCGGGCCGTCGTATCCGGCGCTGCCGTCGTCCGCGCGACGCCCCAGCGTGCATGCACCGAGACCGGCACTGCGGTCAGGATCAACCGATCCGGGGCCGGCCCGATGTAGCGCGTGGGCCAACAGGTGGTGAGCGTCAGCCGCGGCTCGGTGGACTCGAAGATCACGCGCGCGTCCTTGGTCACCACCTGTCGCTTGATCACGCGCCACATCACGTTCATCTGCGCGGTCTGCGTCTCCACCAGGTCGCCGACGCGCACGTCGTCGAGGCGATGGAAGTGGCGGTCGCGATGAGCGGAAATGACCGAGTTCCCGACGGCGCCAGGAAAGACGGTGCCCGGCATGTGACCTGGGCCCGCCCACAGGTCCTTGTCGCTCAAGCCTTCCACCACCACTTCATCGAGGCGGATCGACGGCATGATCACGCGCACCACCGGCGTGCCGGATGGCACGCGCGTGAGCGCCATGCCGGGAAGAGCACTGATGCTGGCCGACGCCATCAGGCGCGACCACGCCGAGCGCGCGCGCTCGCGGGCGACGGCACCACGCAGCAGCTGCACGCCGATCACGGTGACGGTGATCAGGCCGATGGTGAGCAGCGCGACGCCGAAGATGCGAGGGGCGCGGCGGCTGTGCCGTCCGCGCCCTGGCGACTCCCGGAGCCCGAGGGGCCTAGCTCCGACTGCGGAGAAGTGTGACACAACCGAGGGCGATGAGGCCTGAGCCGATGAGGAACACCGACGGCAGCGGCGTGCCGGTATTCGGCGCGCGGATACCACCGCGCAAGGAATCGGGCGGCACCCCGATGGGCACGTCGCTGTTGCCCACGTTGCTGCCGGGGCGCGTGGACGGTGCGGGGTCGCCGGTGATGCGGGCCGATTCGGTGATCGGCGTATCGCTGTCCGTGAGCCGCGTGGTGCGGCCGTCGTTCGCACCGGGCACCGCGAGACCTGGTTCGGGTGTCCGACCGGCGAAGATCGCTGGCGTGCCACCTGCCGCCGCCATCGCGCCGAGCAGACCAAGCGGCGCGAATGCGGCCAGGTCACGCAAGTCCCCACGCGCGTCGCCGACCGGACAATCACAGGTCGGTAGGGCGGTGGTGGGTGGCGTGGTGGCTGCCTGCGCCCTGACGACGGCAGGCGCCGCAGCAATCGCTGCCCACGCAACCATCGTCATCGCTCGATTGATCATGCGGGGCTCCAACAGTGAGGCAAGTGTAAGTACGCTCCAATCGGAGCGCAGCACACATGCCAGTCTTTCGATCCCGAGCCTGCACCGGCGCATTCCACGGGGTGAGACCCTCAACCGCCTGTCTCCCAGTCGGTTAGCGCTCTCTCCTGAATGACAGTGTAGCGAACGGAAACGTAACAAGCGAGCTGAGGTATATCACGAGTGCATCGGTTTGTCGCACCGGTGCCACAGTCCAGGCCGCTCGATCCGTCAGGGACGAGCGACCGGTGGACGGGGCCAGGCGCCGGCGATCACCCGCCCCAGCGCCGCCATGGTCAGCTGCGGGCCGGCGTCCAATAACCAGCGCTGGTCCACGTTGTCGCGGGTGAAGGCGCAAGCCACCACCCGGCTCTCGAGATAGAGCACGGTGCATTCGGTGCGCACGGCGTCCGTGGCGCCGGTCTTGTGCGGTGCCCGGATCCCGTCCACGTGCCGCTGCAGCAGCTGGCCATCCTCGTTGTGCGCCAGCATGTCCATGAGCACCGAATCGGCCGACGGCGACACCGCCTTGCCATCCGCCAGCAGGGCGAACAACCGCGCCATCTCGTTCGGCGTGCTGACTCCGAGACCGTATTTCACCGAGCTGTCGGGCGCCACGCTGGCGATGCGCAGGAACACCTTGGAGTGGACCTTGGTGCGCGGCAGCCCGCGCTTCTCCATCGACTCCCACACCCGCCGGATCTCGAGGCGCGAGAGCAGCAGGTTGGTGGCGGTGTTGTCGCTGATCGTCAGCATCAGCCAGGCCGCGTCACGGATCGTGATCTCCGCCCCATCGTGCAGGAACTGCAGCATACCGGCGCCCGGCACCTTCTCGGCCTTCAGCACCGTGATGCGATCGTCGAGCGAGATCTGGCCGGCCGCCACCTGCTCCATCAGCGTCACCGCGATCGGCACCTTGATCAGGCTCGCCGTCGGAAACGGTTCGTCGCCGCGGCGTGAGAGGCGCTCACCGGTGTCGAGGTTCCAGACGGTGTAGCCCACCACACCGGCGTGCGCGGCGCTGATCGAGTCGAGGGTGCGATGCAGGCGCGCGGTGTCGGCGCGGGTGAACGCCGACCGCACGTGGATGCCTTGCGCCTGCAGTGCAGCGGCGCAGAAAACGAACGGGGCGATGATGGCCAGTCGCCACCACCGCCCCACCGCACCACGTTCACCGACAGTCACTCGGCAGCATCCGCGAAATCGTCGGACTTCCGCGTGGCCACCAGTTCGCGCTCGGTGCTGGTCGGATCGTACATCGCCATGATCTTGATGTGCTCACCCGGATAGCAGTCGAATTCCTTGCCGGTGCCCTGGTAGACCTTGATCTCGTGACCGTCCTCGAAGCGGAGCAGCGCGAGAGGGTACGAGTCGTTCGTGTACTGCTTGCGGATGCGCTTCGGAGCTGTTGACATCGCTGGACGTTCCTCGGGAAACTGAGCGGGCGGCGGCGACGCGAGATGCGTCAGGTGACCACGGGTCGGCTGGCGGCGAACGCTTCCCACGCCCGAGTGGCGAGAATGTCGTCGAGGGCCATGATGAAGGCCTCGAGCTCCCCGTCGGTCGTGTAGAAGTGTGGCGCCACCCGGATTCCTGCCCCGGGACGGTAATCGATCACAATGTCACGCGAGAGAAGGGCCTGCGCCACGGCTGGCCCCTGCGGCACGTCGAAGGCCACCGTTCCGCCGCGGCGCGCGGGGTCTCGCGGCGCGTGGACGGGAAAGCCTCGCGCGTCGGCGAGGGCGATCAGGCGCGCCGTCTGGCGCTGGCTCTTGGCGCGGATGGCCGGCAGTCCTGCCTCGCCGATGATCTGCGGCCCGTCCATCGCCGCGTACAGCGCGGGCACGGTCGGCGTACCACCCAGCCAGCGCCAGGCCCCGCTGGCCGGCTCCAGCGCCGGCTCGAACGCGAACGGCCGCTGGTGCGCCTGCCAACCGGTGAGCACCGGTCGCAGCGTGGCCGACTGCTCGGGCGACACCCACAGGAAGCAGCCCCCCGGCCCACCGCACAGCCACTTCAGCACGCCGCCCATGTAGAAGTCCACCCCCAACGCCGCCACGTCCACCGGGATCACACCCACCGCGTGATAGGCGTCCAGCAGCACCAGCGCGCCCACCGCCTTCGCCTTCGCGATGATCGGGGCCACGTCCATGATGTAGGCGGACTTGAACAACACATGACTGATCGCGACCAGCCGCGTGCGGGGGGTGATCGCATCCACCACGCGCTGGGCGTCGACCGAGAGGTTGTCGTCGCTCGGTACCACTGTCACGCGGGCACCCAGCTTCGGCGCCAGTTCGTCGGTCACGTAGCGCACGCTCGGGAAGTCGAGCGCCGTCATCACGATCTCGTCGCGATCGGGCGCGTAACTGAGCGCGGACACGATCATGGCCTGCGCCTGGCTCACCGTCGGCACCATCGCCACCGTCCCGGGCGCGGCCCCCATCAACGGGGCCACGAGATTGCCGACCTCGATCGGAATCTGCCACCACCGATCGGCCCATGCCTTGACGCCGAGCGTGTTCCACGACTCGGCGTACTCGGCGAGGCGCTCGGCGGTGCTGGAGGGCATCGCGCCGAGCGAATTGCTGACCAGGTACGTGCTCTGCGAGAGGATCGGGAAGCGATCGCGGAAACGGAGCAGCGGATCGTCGGCCGAGACGGGCGGAGCGGCGTTCATGTCGCCGGTGCCGTCATGGGTTGCAGCGTGCGGCGGGCGACCACGAAGATCAGCGACGCGATCACCAGCGTCGCGCCCAGCACTGTCCACTCCTCGGTTGTGATGGAGGTCAGCAGCCAGCCGATCAGCAGTACCGTGAGCACCGGGACGATCGGACCGCCGGGCACCGAGAACGGGATCGCGCCTTCCTGCCGAATGCCGCGCTGGCGCAGCACCAGCGTGGCCACCGCACAGCCGGCGTAGAGCAGCAACGCGGCCAGGTTCGAGATCACCGCCAGCTGCTCGAACGAGTTGAAGATCGCCAGCAGTCCCACCAGTGCCGTCTGCACCACGATCGCGACATGCGGCGTGCGGTACACCGGATGGATCGCACCCACCGCCGGCGGCAGCAGGCCATCCTGCGCGAACTTCCAGAGTGCGCGCGGCACTGCCAGCGTCATGCCGCTGACGTAGCCGAACATCGAGATCGACGCGCCGACCAGCAGCAGCAGGCGGCCCGGGCTTCCGACGAACTGCTCTGCGGCGAACGCCAGCGGCGCAGTCTTCACGGCTGCCAGCCGGTCACCGAGCACACCGGCCGCCACCAGGTGCACGGCGAGGTACAGCAGCGTGACACCGATCATCGCGATTGCCAGTGCGCGTGGCACCGTGCGCGCGGGATCCTTCACTTCACCACTCGGCACCAGCGCCGATTCGCAGCCGCTGAACGCGAACACAAGGATGATCGCGGCGCGGGCGAGGCTCGACGGCGCCGGCATCGACTCCACCGCCAGGTTGGCCGGCTGGATGAAGAACACGCCAACACCCACGAAGAAGAGGAGCGGCAGCAGCTTCGCCACGCTCAGCACCATGATCACGCGGGTGCCCTGCTTGACGCCGCGAATGTTGATCAGCGCCAAGCCCACGAATGCGGCCACGATGATCGGCGTGCGCAGCGACGGCATACCCAGCAGCGTGCCCAACCCTTCCGCGAACGCCGACGACACACCGGCGACGGCGGTGGTGCCGAGCATCCAGAGCAGCACACCGGCCAGGAAACCGACGTAGCGACCGAACACCGCCTCGACGTAGGCGTATGGGCCGCCGGTGAGCGGCACGCGGCTGCCCGCTTCCGCGAAGCAGAGCACCACGCAGCCCATCACGGCCGCGCAGATCAGATAAACGAACGGCGCGGCGGTACCGGCAGCGGCCGCGGCGCCCGACGGCAGCCGGAAGATGCCGCCGCCGACGGTCACGTTGAAGATGCTGGCCGCGAGTCCGAAAACTCCAACGGCGCGCACCAGACCGGGCGCGGATGAGGTCGAGGTGGAAGTCTGCACCGAGGCAAGATCGTCGCACGCAGCCCCAAGCTGCAGGGGGCGCGGCGCGTGACTGCCATGCCCCGGCGGGCGTCGCCACTGAACAGGGCCGGTTCCGTCGGCCAGATTGTCGGTTGAGCGATCGCCAGCGCACGCCACGCGAGCCGGCGCGGCGCCGGCAATTTCACCCCCTTCCCACTGGATCGGCATGACAGCGGACAGACCACGGATCGGACTCGTGCTCGGCGGCGGTGGTCTGAAGGGGTTTGCGCACATCGGCGTGCTGGATGTGCTGCAGCGCGCCGGCATCGCGCCGGTGCTGCTGGCCGGGTCGAGCATCGGGTCGTTGATCGCCAGCGCGTATGCCCTCGGCACACCGGTGGCGACGATGCGCGAACGGGCGCTGTCGCTGCGCCGCAAGGACCTGTTCCGCGTCAATGCCACCGGGTTTGCGCGCGGACTGCTGCGCAGCCCCAGTTTCTACACCGCCGAGCCGCTGCAGAACCTGATCGCGGCGGTGATCCCCGATCGCCGGTTCGATCAGCTGGAGCACCCGCTGCTGGTCAACACGGTGGACCTCGAACGCGGGATGCAGCTGGTGTGGGGCGCACCCGGTTTCCGGAACGCGTCGATCCGCGAAGCGGTGTACGCCTCCTGCGCGCTGCCGGGATTCTTTCCGCCCGGGATCGTGTCGGGTCGCGTCTGCGTGGACGGCGGCACGGTGGACAACATGCCCGTCACCGCCGCCGCCGAGGGGCTCGACCTGCTGATCGCGGTGGACGTGGGCAACAGTGAAGTGGAACACGCCACCGACGTCACCAGCGAAGGGATCGCCAGCATCTTCATGCGATCGGCGACGCTGATGATGCGCATGCTGCAGCGATCGCCGCTGGTGGCGTGGAACGGGCCGCCACTGGTGCTGATCCGGCCACACGTGAGCCGATACGGCTGGTTCAACTTCGACAAGATTCCGACGCTGATCAGCGCCGGTGCGCAGGCGGCCGAGGAAGTGCTGGCGTCGATTCCGCTGGCGCTGACGGCGGGCAGCGGGATCTTCCCGAGGCAACGCGTGCGGCTGCACGTCTCGCGCGATCAGTGCACCGCATGCGGACAGTGCATCGCGATGGCACCCTATGCGATGGTGCGTGGCATCGACGGCAAGGCGGTGCCGCGGCAGGCGGAGTTCAACTGGTCGCCGGTGGACAGCGACTTCACCGTACACTGCCCCACCGGGGCGATCAAGATGGGGCGGAGCCTGATCCCCACGCCGCCGCAGGTGGTTGCGGTGCCGGCGGCGGGGAAGGACTGAGGATGCACCGGCGGCGGCTGGCGGGGCGTGTCACGCACCGCCTGCTGCTGGCGATGCTCTCCGCCACCGTCGTCGGTGCGCAACGGCGCACGGCCGAGCAGGTACCGGAGCGTATCGGCTTGCACTACACGCTCACCCTCGACACCACACAGCGCGGTATGGTGGCGGTCGAGGTGATGCTGCCCGTGCCTGTGCGTACGGCGGTGGACTTCGGGATGCCGCGCTCCATCCCGATGGGATATGGCACGCAGCCGTACGACCGCTTTGTGGAGCAGCTGGTGGCCCGGGACAGCGCTGGTCGTGAGATCGCGATCACCGACATCGACGGACCGCGCTGGCGGATCGCGGCGTCGGCAACGCAACCACTGCGCACGATCAGCTACCGCGTGAACGTGCAGCGGATGGAAACCGGAATCCTGAATGCGGGTGACGCCAGCCGATTGCGCACGGGTTACGCGGGATTGCTGGGGTATTCGGTGTTCGGATTCGTGGATGGCCTGACGGAATCGGCGATCGCGCTCGAGGTTCATATGCCGGTGGACTGGCCGGTGTTCAGCACCCTGGGTGTGTCACCGAGGCGCGGCACGATGAGCGTGCGTGCGCCGAACTTCCTCGCGCTGGCCGATGCGCAGCTGCTGGCCGGTCCGGCGTTGGTGCTGCGCCACGTGAACGGACCGGTGCCGTTCACCCTCGCCCTCTACAGCGAGGAGCCATCGCTGGCGGCCGACAGCCTGGCGGCGCTGGCATCGCAGGCGCTGCAGCGCACCATCGACTACTTCGGCATCACCTCGCTCCCACACTACACCGCGTCGTACGAGGTGCTGGCACCGCTCTCACCCGATCATGTGTACCGCTTCTCGATGGAGCACCTCGAGAGTGCCACCTATCGGCTGGCGACAGGCCAGGTGGACCTCGCCGGCGTCGGTGGCGATCGCACCTACTACAACCTCCTGCATCACACCGTCCACAGCTGGCTGCCGAAGCAATGTGCACCCGCCGGCTACTATCCGTTTTCGTGGGACTTCGCCGCGCCCATCGACGGCATCTGGTTCTCCGAGGGGTGGGCGCAATATCTCGCCGCCGACATCTTCGCCGGCGACGGGCCGGATGCCGCGCGGCGGCGCGGTGAGCGCGTGACGCTGCGGTTCGCTGCACCCGCGGCCGACTCGCTGCCACCGCTTGCTGGAATGAGCACCGAGGCGCTGTCGCGGATCGCGTCCCACCAGTACTCCGATGATTTCCGCATCAGCGCCGCCGTGTTCAGCCGCGGGGCGTTGATGGCGCAGGCGATTGACGAGCGCATCCGGCAGCAGACCGGCGGTCGGCAGACCATCCGCGACGTCGCTCGGGCATTGCTGGCGTGGTGCGCCAGCTCGTCCTCACCGGTGACGGCCGACGTGATCGTGGACGTCGTGCAGCGCAGCACCGGCGTGCCGTCGCGTGACATCGTCGCGGAATGGCTGCGACCGCGCGGGGCGCTGGCGCCGGATCGCGCGCGGCCCTGACGATCGGCGGCGCGAGTCCCGACGACGCAGGATCTCAGCGCCCGGGCTCGTCCCACGTCTTCGACGAAATCACGAGCCGGAACCCATCCGGATCACGCAGACGGAACACCCGTGATCGCCAGGCGTCGGCAGGTTGCGCGTCGAGCACACCACCACGCGACTCGATGCGTTTCGCCAGTGCATCCACGTCCTGCGCGGTGGAGTACATCAGCGAGAAGCCTTCACCCTTCACGCGATCACCCTTTGCGCCGTCGTCCTGCGTCAGCAGCAGCCGCACGGCACCGGCCTTGAGCGTTGCCGCCAGCAGACGCCCCTCGCGCTCGAACCGTTCGTCGAGCGTGAAGCCGAGCACGTCGCAATACCATTCGGCGCTGCGTTGCACGCTGCCGACGGTGAGCGATGCGGAAACGCTGACGGCGTCGAACGGCGCGTCAGGCACCGCGCCGATCGCGGGAATGGTGTCGTCGTGCGATGAGTCTGCAGTCATTCGAGCCTCCTATGCGCCAAGGGAAAGGACGAGCGGGTCAGAGTCATCGTCGCTCACCTCGACGGAAACTTGTCACCGCGTACCATCGCCCATCGCCGCCACCGCCAACCGCTCGTACGCCGACACCGCCGCCCGCAGCTCACTGATCTCGATGTACTCGTGATCCGTGTGCGCCACGTGGATACTCCCAGGCCCGAACAGGTACGGCGTCCCCCAGTTGCTGAGCTCCGGCACATCGGTCGCATACGCCACCACGTCGGTCTCGAAGCCCGGCACGGACCCCAGCAGCACCGGCTGCACCACCGTCTCCACCGCCAGCTCGCCGCGTTCACCGAGCCACTCGCGCAGTAACGCAATGGTCTCGAGGCCGGGCGTGACAATGCGGATCATCAGGCGCGCCGTGGCCTCGGGCGCCACCACGTTATCGGCCACACCACCCGACAGGGCGCCGATGTTCACCGTCGTCGCACCGAGAATCGCATGCGTGGGCAGCGGCAGCGTCTCCAGTTCCGCCAGCAGCTTCACCAGCTTGGACGTCGCGCTCACGCCGAGGTGCGGGTAGGCGGAGTGTGCCGCGCGGCCGCGTGTCGTGATGGTGCAGCGCAGCGCACCCTTGGT
>JANMON010000078.1:0-26158 GCA_031369265.1 Gemmatimonadaceae bacterium
TCGAAGCCGGCATGATGATCGACGAGGACCTCGCGAAGGTGATCGAGGAGTCGAGCATCGAGAAGGTGAAGATCCGCTCGGTCCTGACGTGTGAGAGCAAGCGTGGTCTCTGCCGCATGTGCTACGGCCGCAACCTGGCCACCATGGCGGTCGTGGACCTCGGCGAGGCAGTGGGCATCATCGCCGCGCAGTCGATCGGCGAGCCGGGGACGCAGCTCACGTTGCGCACCTTCCACATCGGTGGCGCGGCAGCACGTATCGCCGAGCAGACCGTGAAGAAGACGAAGGTGCCGGGTGTCGTCGAGTTCGGCGATCGCCTGACCTTCGTGACCGACAAGGACGGCAAGAGCATCGTCACGTCGTACGAAGGCGAGCTGACCATCAAGGGATCTGCGGATGCCAGCTATGGCGTCGGCGCACGCCTGCTGGTGCCGCTCGGCGCCGAGCTGATGGTGGCCGAAGGCCAGACGGTGAAGAAGGACGACACGATCTTCAGCTGGGACCCGTACTCGAACCCGATCATCGTGGACGTCAGCGGTCATGTCCGGTTCGTGGACCTGGTCGAGGACGAGTCGATGTCCGACGAGTTGGACGAACTGACCGGCATGCGCGAACGCCGCGTCATCGAGGACCGCGACAAGAAGCTGCATCCGCACATCGAGATCATCGATGCCAAGGGCCAGCGTGTCCGCGACTTCGTGGTGCCGGTGGGCGCGAAGCTGGAAGTGAAGGATGGTCAGGCGATCAGCGCCGGTACGATCATCGCCAAGGTGAACCGCGAGGCCTACAAGACCCGCGACATCACCGGTGGTCTGCCGCGTGTGGCCGAGCTGTTCGAGGCCCGTCGCCCGAAGGATCCGGCGACGATCACTGAGATCGACGGCGTGGTGCGGTTCGGCGACATCAAGCGCGGCAAGCGTGAGATTCGCGTGTACCCGGCCGATCCGCGCACGGGCTGGACGGAAGTCGAGTCGGCCGAGCCGAAGCAGTACGAAGTGCCGTCCGGCAAGCATCTCCGAGTGCACGAGGGTGACCGTGTGCGCGCCGGCGACCGCCTGTCGGAAGGTCCGGTCAATCCGCACGACATCCTCGCGATCAAGGGACCGCGTGCGGTGCAGGAGTACCTGCTGAACGAAGTGCAGGAGGTCTACCGCCTGCAGGGCGTGAAGATCAACGACAAGCACATCGGCGTGATCGTGCGCCAGATGCTGCAGAAGGTTCGCATCACCGAGAGCGGCGACACGGAATTCCTGGAAGGGGAGCACGTGGAGCGCGCGATCTGGCTGGCGGAGAACCTGGTGGTGGAAGGCAACGGCAAGACCGGTTCGCAGGCCGAGCCGCTCCTGCTGGGTATCACCAAGGCGTCGCTCACCACCCAGTCGTTCATCTCGGCGGCCAGCTTCCAGGAGACCACGCGCGTCCTGACCGACGCCGCGATCCGTGGTTCGCAGGACGACCTGCTGGGCCTGAAGGAGAACATCATCATCGGTCACCTCATCCCGGCCGGTACGGGTATGTACCGGTACAACGATGTGGAGATCGACGGCATGGAACCGCCGCCGGCCCCGGAAAGTGCGTACGACGCCAGTGCGTCGTACCTCGAGCCGCCGGCCACCACGCCACTGTCGATGCCGGTTGCGGCAGCGGTGGCCGAGGAGGAGTAGGCGGTTAGGAGTTGCAGTGCGGAACGGCCCGGGGCGACATGCTCCGGGCCGTTCGTGTTTCGTGATGCAAACGCGCCGCTCCCGGCCGGTCAGTTCGCCACGAGAAACTTGATGCGCATCCGACCATCGTTCCCGAGGTTGTCGGTGGCGCGGAACTCCAGAACGTGCCACCCGTTCGGTACCGTGGCTGAGTTCCAGCCTGGTGCACGGACGCTGCCACCAACCGGAGCGACCGTCGCATGACGCACGTCGTCGACCGAGAACTTGCCATCGATCACCGTGCCATCACTGTCGGTCACGGTGCCCGAGAAACTCACCACACCGCTGACGGTTTCGCCGTTCACCGGTGAAAGGAGTGTCGGTACGGGGAACGTACCCTTGCGGTCACCGTCGATGCCGCGGACCACCAGCAGGCGCGGCGCGATCCCCACGGCGCTCAGCTGCAGCGTGGCCGCATTGTCGTCCTTGTCCGAGTCACGCACCGTCGTGAACGGGATCGACTGCGCCGTGTTCCAGTTCGCGGGCGTGAACGTCAGCGTCGTCACGGTGGTGTTCAGGGCCATCGTGCCGGCGAGGTACGACACCGTCGTGGTGACAGTGCCAGTCGGCGGCTGCAGCAGCTTCACGGAGAACGAGCCGCTCGACCCCTCCTTCACGCTCGCGCGGTCGTTCGTGACCACATAGGCCTGCGGCACAATCGTCACGCCCACCGTTGCCTGATCACAGTTCGCGGGGCGGGCCCGCTCGCAGATCCTGTACGTCAGTGTCGAGGATCCGGCGGCCGTACTTGGCGCCACGTCGACGGAACCATCGGTCAGGTCGAGCGTCACCCCTGCGGTCCCCGACGACACCAGCGAGAGCTGCACCAGCGCGAGCGAGGCCGTGGCGACGTCGAATTGATCGTTTGCCAGGACGTTGGCGACAGCAGTGCCGCCGGGAGCGGACATCGCCGAACCCTGATCGTTCACGGCGTCGATGACGAAGGCTGTGACCGTCACGGTGACGATGTCGGCATCACAGTTCGTCGGGCTGACGGTCTCGCAGATGCGATACCGGAGTGTGTACGCACCCGGGGCGGAGCCGGCGGCGACCACCACCGCGCCGTCGGCGCGAAGAGACAGCGCCGCGTCGGACGACTCCGTGGTGAGCGTCACGTCGCCCAGCGTCGCGGGCCGATCCGCGAAGGTGTCGTTCGTGAGGACGCTGGCGACCGCGACGCCACCACCCGTCTTCGTCGCACCGGCATCATCCACCGCATCGACACGGTTACCGTCGACGCTCACGTACACCATCGCCGTGGCGCAGTTGGACGGCCTGGCGCGTTCGCACACACGATAGCGAAGTGATTCCGTGCCGACTCGGATGCCGCCGTCGACATGTACGGCACCGCTGGTCGTGTCGAGCGAGACGCCGGCGTTGGTGGTGGCAAGCTGCAGCAACGCGACCTGCGACACGTCGGTCGGCGCACCGGCGAGCGAGTCGTTCACGAGCACGTTTGGCACCGCGGTGCCTGCATGTGGCGCCTCGACATGTCCGCTGTCGTCATGCGCTACGATCCCGGTTCCACCACTGCCGTCCGCGCGCCACATGAAGAGACCGCGGGACGCCGACGGCGAATTGATCGTCGCATCCGACGTGACCTGGATGAACGGCAGACTGAAGAATCCTGACTGGACCGTCGTCGCCACGCCGGTTCCCGACGTGAGACTGGTCGAGGACCACGCGCTGACGTGCGCACCGAAACTGCACGAGATGATGTACCCGGTGCCCGAACAACCTCCCACCTCCGTTGGGTGAAACGCGGCGAAGAAAGCGTTCACCCCGTTGGCGTACTCCGTGCCCACCAGCATGCGACTGGTCAGGATCGTCGGCTCGTAGCGCGCGATCATCTGGACCACCTGCGCATCGGTCGCCCACACCCATCCCGCGAGACTCTGCGTGCCGATAGTGCCCGAACACGGCGTGATGCCGTCACGCGGGCAGAGCGCGGCCGCCTGTGACCAGGTGACGTTCGCGGTTTCGGTGATCTGGCGCCACGCCGTGCCCTGACCGTCGCTGATGTCGGCGGTGCCGGCGACCACCGCCGGCGACACGGCAGGGGGCGCCGCATCGAGCGTGGGTTGGGTGATGTCGGTACTGCACGCGATGGGCACTATCGCGAGCACCAGGAGTTGAAGCGCGCCGAGCGTGTTGCGTACCATGTGTTCCTCGTGGGAAGTGATCCCTGGGTGGGAATCGTCGGGGGCCGAGCAGCAGCGTATCCCGCCCTGCGTCGCAAGACCCGACCCTTCCAATGGCCGCGTCCGGGGTTTCGTAAACGCATGTACCGCATTGGGTTGCAACACTTCGCCGTCGTTCGTCGTCCGCGACGCCGTATCACCGCGATACAGCTTGTATCGGAGCGGTTCACTCCGTGCCGACCACGGTACGGCTCGGCGCAGGTCATCTCGACTCTGTCACGGCAAGTCGTGGCGGGTCGACCCACCGTGGTCTCCATGCGATACTCGGGCATGAATCGTCTGAGACATGCACGACATGCAGCCCTTACACTCGCCGCCGCGGCTGTCGCCGGCTGCAACTCCGGCACGCCGTCCACACTGGGAGAGCGCCGCGACGCGCCACGCCTGCCGACCGGCACCCGTCTCGATCCCGCCGGTCCGCGCACAGACGTCGGCCCGCTACCGCTGGCGGCCGTGCTCTCGCCGGACTCCACGCACATCCTGCTGCTGCTCAACGGCTGGCGCATGCAGGGCGTGCAGGTCGTGAACCGGAAGACCGGCGCGGTGACGCAGACCCTCGAGCAGCCGGCGGCATTCATCGGCCTCACATTCGCGCCGGATGGGCGCACCGTGTACGCGTCGGGTGGCAACACCGACGTCGTCTACCGGTACGACTGGGCGTCGTCGAAGCTCACGCTGCGTGACTCGTTGATCGTGCGCGCACGCCCCAACCCACGCAGCAACGGCAGCAGTTATCCGGCCGGCCTGGCCACCAGCGGCGACGGCAAGCTGCTGTACGTGGCCGAGAACCTGGCCGATTCGGTGGCCGTGATCGACCTGGCCAGCGGCAGCGTCGTGCAGCGGCTGGGCGCCGGGCGCTATCCGTACGGAGTGGTCGAGCATCGCGACGGCACGGTGTACGTGTCGAGCTGGGGCACGGACCAGGTTCACGTCTTCGCACGCGAGGGCGATCGGCTGCGTGCCAAGACGCCGGTGACGGTAGCGCGGCATCCGTCCACGCTGCTGCTCAATGCCGACGGCTCGCGGCTGTTCGCAACGTCCGCCTCCACCGATGCCATCAGCGTGATCGACACCCGCAGCAACGCCGTGATCAGCACGCTGCGCGATCCCACGCCGGCCAACCTGGGGCAGGGGAGTTCGCCGATCGGCTTGCTGCTCTCCACCGATGGGACACAGCTGTACGTCACCGAGGGCGACAACAACGCGGTGGCGCAGTTCGCACTGAGTGCCAAGACGGCCGGTACGGGCGCTGGAACGCGCGATTCACTGTTGGGGCGCGCGCCGGTGGGCTGGTATCCATCCGCGCTGGTGCAGGCGGGCGAGACGCTGCACGTGATCGATGCCAAGGGTCGCGGGACGGCAGCGAACCCACAGCTCCCGCAGCCCGGCCGCACCGGCAAGCCGGAAGATCGCGCCACCGGATACACGTCGGGTCAGATCACCGGCACCATAACGCGCCTCGCGCTCACACAGTTCGCGTCGCCGACGCTGGCGGCACTGTCGGGTCGCGTGGCGCGCGCCAACAACTGGGATGCGCCGTCGATCCGCACTGGATATCCGCCCATCCGGCACGTGATCTACATCATCAAGGAGAACCGCACGTACGATCAGGTGTTCGCGGACCTGCCGCAGGGCGATGGAGACACCACGCTGCTCTTCTTCCCGCGCAACGTGTCGTCACCAAACCATCACGCACTGGCCGAGCGCTTCGGGTTGTTCGACCGCTTCTTCGTGAACGCCGAAGTGAGTGCCGATGGCCACAACTGGAGCACCGCGGCCTACACCACCGACTACACGCAGAAGACCGTACCGTCGAACTACTCCGGGCGCGGCCGCTCTTACGACTACGAAGGCACCAATCGCGGTCGCGTGCCGGCCGACGACGATGATGACGACGTGGCCGAACCGGCCAAGGGCTACCTCTGGGATCTCGCGCAACGGAAAGGCATCACCTTCCGCAACTACGGTGAGTTCGTGACGCCGGAAGGTGCCACCGGTGACGCACCCGAAGGCTATCGCGGCGTGAAGCCGTTCCTGGCCAGGAACACGAGTCGCGAATTCCCGGGCTACAACCTCGACATCCAGGACCAGCGGCGGGCCGACGTCTACCTGCGTGAGCTGGCGGGTTTCGTGGCCAAGGGTGAGATGCCGCAACTGCAGATCATCCGGCTGCCGAACGACCACACCGCCGGCGCCTCGGCCAACAAGCCGACGCCGCAGGCGCACTTCGCCGACAACGACCTCGCACTCGGCCGCATCGTCGAAGGCATCTCACGCACGAAGTTCTGGGGAAGCACGGCGATCTTCGTGCTGGAGGACGACGTGCAGAACGGCCCCGATCACGTGGACTCGCACCGTTCGCTGCTGCTGGTCATCTCACCGTGGGCACGCGCCAGTGCGCACCACCGCTTCGTGAACACCACCGACGCCATCGCCACGATGGAAGTGCTGCTGGGGCTCGATGCGCTCTCGCCGTACGATCACTACGGACGCCCGCTGCGCGAGATCTGGCGCACTGAACCCGACACGCGGCCCTACGCGGCGTTGACACCTGCCACGCCACTGACCGACAGGAATCCTGCGCGCGGCACCGGCGCTATCGAATCACGCAAGCTCGACCTGCGCTACGAGGACGTGGCCGAGGAGGATGCGTTCAACCGCATCCTCTGGTATACGATCAAGGGAACGAAGCGGCCATATCCCGGCCCGACGCGCATGTCGGCGGCCGAAGTGATGCGCAGCTGGTAGCTGCGCACCACGGCGTCAGGGCGCGATTTCGTGGAACTGCAGCGCCGTGACGCGATCCACCGTCCACCGCTGCGCCCATTCGCTCTCGAACAGGATCACCGGGTTGCCGAGCGAATCGTAGATGCGCAGGCGACCCGGTTCGCCGGCCAGGCGGTCGATGTCCACCGTCTTGCCGGTGACCCAGCGCGGATACCGCGCACTGATCGGCTCCAGCTTGCAGCGCACGCCGTATTCGTGCTCGAGGCGATGCAGCATCACGTCGAACTGCAGCACACCCACCGCGCCCACGATCGGCGTCGGCTGTGAGACGTCGGACTGCGAGGTGTAGAACACCTGCGCCGCCCCTTCCTCGGTGAGCTGTCGCAGCCCGGCGTCGAGCTGCTTGCGCTTGATCGGGTCCTTGAGGATCACGCGCGCGAAGTGCTCGGGCGGGAAGCGCGGGATGTCGCTGAACTCCAGCTTCTCGCCTTCGGTGAGTGAGTCGCCGATGCGCAGGTTGCCGCGGTCCATGATGCCGATCACGTCTCCCGGCCACGCTTCCTCGATGATGGTGCGTTCGCGGGCCATGAACTGCTGCGGCGCGTTGAGGCGCACGGTCTTGCCGGTGCGCACGTGCAGTGACGGCATCCCGGCCTCGAACCGCCCGGAGCAGACGCGCACGAACGCGATGCGGTCGCGGTGCTTGGGGTCCATGTTCGCCTGGATCTTGAACACGAACCCGGTGAACTCCTCCTGCGTCGGCTCCACCGGACCGAGCGTGGACTCGCGCGACGTGGGCGCCGGCGCCAGCTCGAGGAATTCGCGGAAGAATGGCTCGACGCCGAAGTTCGTCAACGCGCTGCCGAAGAACACCGGCACCAGTGCGCCGGAGAGTATCTCGTCGTGGTCGAACGGGTGGCCGGCCGCCTCCAGCAGCTCCAGGTCGTGCAGCAGCTGCTGGTGCGCCTCGGGGCCGAGCAGGGCGATGATCTCCGGGCTGTCCAGCCGACCTTCATGTCCGGTGGCGCGCTTGGCGCCGTGGTCGTCGCCGCGATCGAAGAGATAGATCTGCTCCTTTCGCCGGTCGTAGACACCCACGAACGAGCCGTCGCGATGGATCGGCCACGTGACGGGATGGCAGTTGATGCCGAGGTCCGTCTCCACGTCGCTCACCAGCTTGAGCGGATCCTCGCCCACGCGATCACACTTGTTGACCAGCGCGAAGATCGGCATCCGGCGCCGCTTGCACACCTGGAACAGCTGACGGGTCCGGTCCTCGACACCCTTGCGGTTGTCCAGCAGCATCATGGCGCTGTCGGCGGCCACCAGCGTCCGGTAGGTGTCCTCCGAGAAGTCCTCGTGGCCCGGCGTGTCCAGCAGGTTGATGTGGTAGCCGGCCCAGTTGAACTGCATCACGCTCGACGTCACCGAGATGCCGCGCTCCTGCTCCAGCGCCATCCAGTCCGAGGTGGCGTGCCGCTGCGCGCGCCGCGCCTTGACCGAGCCGGCCAAGTGAATGGCACCACCGTACAGCAGCAGCTTCTCGGTGAGGGTGGTCTTGCCGGCGTCGGGGTGACTGATGATGGCAAACGTCCGTCGGCGCTCGATCGTGCTGGCGATGGCGGCGGAGGTCGTGGTAGCGGGCATTGAATGGGACGTGGGTGACGAAGCGCGACTGGCTCCCCTGCAAGATACCGACCCCAGCCTCCGACCGCGCCGATCGTCGTGGATTCAGTCGCCTCGCCAGCTCGGCCACCGTCCTCACCGCCGACGCTGAGGGGCAGCGCTTTACACTGGCCCGCGCACCGCTGAGTTTTTTACGGCCGCACGCTTCAGTTCCCTCCGGCGAGAGAGTCATGACGGCAGGTCCCACGCCCACCGATGACCAGCTTGCCCTGCGCGTGCTCGATCGCGCGCCAGGGCCAGTGTTGGCGATCACGGCGGACTGGACGCTGCGCTACGTGAACCAGGCCTGCGTCGCCCTGTTGGCGCGCGGGCCGGCCGAGTCGCTGCTCGGCGCCAGCCTGCTCGACCTCTATCCCGAAGTGCGCGGCACGCCATTCGAGGCCAACGTGCGGCGCGCGCTGGATGGCGTGCCGGTCGCCTTCGAAGCCTATCATCCGGCCACCGACCGCTGGATCGCCATCAGTGCCCAGCCGATCCCCGATGGCGTCGCGATCTTCACCTCGGATGTATCGGTGCACCACCGCCGCGAGGCGCAGCTTTCGGCCGCGAACGCCCGGTTGGATGCGATCATCAACTCGTCACCCGACCTGGTGGTGGCCGTGGATCGCGACCTGACCTTCCTCGCCTTCAATCGCGCCTACGCGACGCAGTTCGAGGGAATCTTCGGGCGGCGTATCGAGGTGGGACAGAATTTTCGCGACGTGCTGGCTGATTTCCCGTCGGCCCAGGAGGAGATCGTGCCGCGCTGGGAACGGGCGGCGGTGCATGGCGAGGAGTTCGTCACGCAACGCGAGATCGGTCCCGGCACCGGTGAGGCGCGCATCTACGAGATCCGCTACAGCAACCTGCGCGACGCGTCCGGCGCGCTGCTGGGCGCCGTCGCCTCGATGGCGGATGTGACCGACCGCGTGCGGGCGGGATCGGCGCTGGCGGAACTCACCGAACGGCTGGATGCCGTGATCCGCTACAGCCCGGATCGCGTGGTGGGCGTGGACCGCAACCTGCGCGTGGTGGCGATGAATGAACATGCGAAGGCCGACTTCGGCGCGCTCTGGGGCACGTCGATCGAGGTTGGTGATTCGCTCTACGCACAGCTTGCCTCGCTGCCGCCCGAACAGCGCAGCGCGGCGATCGGAATGTGGGAAGCGGCCGTGGCGGGGACCGCAGGGAACCAGTTTGCGGTGTTCGGCACCACGCCTGAAACGATGCAGGCCTACGAGATCAGCTTCGGCGCATTGCGCGACCGTCACGGGCAACCAGCGGGTGCCGTGATGGTCGCCAAGGACGTCACCGATCGCGAACTCGCGCTGACCGCGCTGCGTGAAAGCGAGGCCCGATTCCGCGCGCTGGGCGAGGCGGCACCGATCGGGATCTTCCTCGCCGATCCCGCCGGCCATTGCACCTACGCCAACCCGCGGTTGCAGCAGATCACCGGTCTCAGTGAGGCCACGCTGCTGACGCATGGGTTCTCATCGCGCGTGCATCCGGACGACGCAGTGAAAGTCGGTGCCTGGCTTGGCCTCGATGGCGCGGCGCACGATTTCCGCGGTGAGTTCCGGCTGTCGGTGGATGGTGGCGTCGAACGGTGGGTGCTGGCGCACAGCGCCGCAATTCGCGACGACGGCGGCGCGATCGTCGGGCGCGTCGGTACACTCGACGACATCACCGAGGCACGGCGTGCGCAGGCCGCCAGGCTGCAGCTCGAGCAGAAGATGCTGCACGCGCAGAAGCTGGAGTCGCTGGAAGTGCTGGCCGGCGGGATCGCGCACGACTTCAACAACCTGCTGGTCGGCGTGCTGGGCAACGCCAGCCTGGCGCTGCTCGACCTGCCGGACGATTCGCCCGCGCACGCGTCGGTGGCCGACATCGAACGTGCGGCGCTCCGCGCGTCCGACCTCACACGCCAGATGCTCGCCTACTCCGGCCGGGGGCAGTTCATCGTGGAGCCGGTGGACGTGTCGGAACTGGTCGCGGAGATGGGTTCACTGCTTCGGACGGTATTGTTCAAGCAGGCCACCCTGGTGTTCGACCTGGTCGCGATGCTGCCGCTGATCGAGGCCGACGCCACACAGATCCGGCAGGTGGTGATGAACCTGATCACCAATGCGTCGGATGCCGTCGGCGAGCGTGGTGGCCACATCCGGTTGCGCACCGGCCGCCAGCTGGTGGATGCCGATGCGGTGCAGCAGAGCTACCTCGGCGATCAACTGTCGCCCGGGGAGTACGTCTTCGTCGAAGTCGAGGACACCGGCGAAGGCATGTCCACCGAGACACTCTCCCGCATCTTCGAACCGTTCTTCACCACCAAGTTCACTGGGCGAGGTCTCGGCCTCGCCGCCACGCTCGGCATCGTGCGAGGACATCGCGGAGGTATCCACATCACCACCGCACCCGGCGCCGGTTCCACATTCCGCGTGCTGCTGCCCGTGGCCAACGTACCCCGTCCGGTCGGCACGCCCGGGAGCGGCGGCGACGACGCCGTGGCACTGGGCTCGGTGCTGATCATCGACGACGACGAGACCGTGCGTGCGGTGGCACGACGGCTGCTCGAGCGACGCGGATTCGACGTGGTGGTGGCCGCAGACGGCATCGAGGGTGTGGCGGTCTTCGGCGCCTCGCATGACAAGTTCGCGCTGGTGCTGCTCGATCTCACGATGCCGCGTCTGGGTGGCGCCGCGACCATGGTGCAGCTGCGGGCGATCGACCCCGACGTGCCGGTGCTGCTCACCAGCGGCTACCGCGAGCGCGAGGTCGCGGCGCAATTCGCGGGCATGGAACCGGCGGGGTTCGTGCAGAAGCCGTTTCGCGCCGAGGAACTCTACGCCGCCGTCTGGCGCGCCTTGCGCACGGGGTGAGCGTCGCGGGCGTCAGGCGGCCTGCGCATGTTGTGCCTTGCGCTGTCGCTTCTGCTCGTACTGCCGCGCATCGGCGGTGCGGAGCAACGCCTCGACATCCTCCGGTGCCTCGGGATCGAAATAGGCCACACCGAGGCTGATTCCGAGATGCCACGCGTTTGCGCTGTCGTCGCGTCGGTCGGCATTCGACGCCGCGACGGCGGCTTCGATGCGCTCGCTGATCAGCGACACATCCGCCGGTTGGACGTTGATGGCCAGGATCGTGAACTCATCGCCGCCGATCCTCGCCACCAGATCGGTTTCGCGGAAGGTGGCGGTGAGGATCTCGGACACCGCCTTCAGCGCCGCATCACCCGCGTTGTGGCCGAAGCCGTCGTTGACCGACTTGAACGCGTCGAGGTCGCCGTAGAAGAGCGCGCAGCGCATGCCCTGTCGCGCCGAGAGACGCAGCATGGCGTCGGCGCGCTCGAGGAATCCGCGACGATTGTACAGCGACGTCAGCTCGTCGCGCACCGAGATGTGCTTCAACCGCTCCTCGCCTGCCTTGCGCTCGGAGATGTCGCGCGCCACCGCGACCAGGCCGCCATGCGGCAGCAACGTGAGCGACAGCTCCTGCGGATAGAGCGAACCGTCCTGACGACGACCGGTCGCCTCGCCATGCCAGAAGCCGACATGCGTGACCTCGGGAATCGCGTCGCGCACCAGGCGCCGTGACTCCTCCGGTTCGTAGAGCGCGGCCCACGGTGTCTGCAGCAGTTCGGTGGCGCTGTGCCCATGCATGCGCGCGAAGGCGTGATTCACGAACTCCAGTGCCCCACTCACGCCCGTGATGGCGATGCCATCGGCAGTGACCGCCACCGCCGCCGCCAGTTGCTGTCGTTCGCGGTCCGCGGTGCGGCGTGCCGTGATGTCCCGCGCCAGGCCCACAAAACCCGTGCAGGTCCCGCTGCCGTCACAGCTCGGCGTGAGGTTCAACTCGATCCAGTACGGGGCGCCGTCACGACGATAGTGGAGGATCTCGCCATTCCAGCGTTCGCCGGCGACGATCGCATTCCCGATGCCGGCCATCACCTCGGGACGGGTGTGCGTGCCGTGAAGGAAGTCGGCGGGGCTCCGGCCCTGCACTTCCGACAGCGTGTATCCGGCCAGCGTTTCCCAGGCCGTGTTGACCCACGTGATCATCCCCGCGCGGTCGAGCATCACGATCGCGTGATCGCTTTGTCGCGCCACCACCGACAGCGTCTCCAGTTCCCGCGCCACGGCAACTGACGCCGTGATGTCGGTGAACGTGGCGACTGCCGTGGGCATGCCGGGTTGTCCACTGTTGGGCATCGGGCGCGCATTCACCGAGAGCCACGCTCGCGTGCCATCACCGCGCTCGATGCCCATCACCTCACCATCGATCGACAGCCCCTCGAGCCGGGACCGTGAGATGGGATGCCGTTCGCCCGGCAGCGGCTGGCCGAGCGCGTCGATCGACCGCCACGAGCCATCGATCGACGTGCGCCCGGTGAGCTGGTCGGCGCTCAGCCCGAGGATACGCTCGGCGCCCTTGTTCCACTGGATGATGCGACCGACGTCGTCCTGCACGATCACACCTTCGGCGAGCGCCTCCACGATCGAGCGATTGCGTGCTTCATCCTGGGCCAGCTTTCGCTGCAACGACTTCTGCTCCGTGATGTCCTGCAGGAGCGAGGAGACCGTGGCGACGCGTCCGTCCGGCGCGCGGTGCGCGATCAGCGTCTGCACCACGGTGCGCACCTGGCCGTCGCGCATGCGCAGGGTGGCTTCGCCGCGCCACAGCCCGCGCCGAATCGCACCGGGAAAGGCCACGTCACGCAGCTGGCGCACCGACGCGGGGGTGAGCAGGTGCGCGGCGTGCGTCCAGTCGCGCTTTCGCACCTGCGTCAGGTGCAATTCCGCCGCCGCGTTCGCGTACAGCACGTCACCCGTCAGAGAGAACACCGCCACCGCGTCGGGCGTGGCATCCAGGATCGCCGTCAGCCGCGAAAGGTCCGTCGTTCGTGCCTCGAGGTGGTCACGCTGCTCGATCAGCGTGGCTTGCTGCGCCATCAGCTCTTCCTGCTGCTCCAGCATCGTCTGCTGTTGCGACTGGAGCATGTCGTTCTGCATCTCCTGCTGCACGGTGACCGCATACATCTCCTCCGCCTTGGCATACAGCTCCACCTTGATCGCCTCCTGGTCGAGCATCAGCGATCCGAGCGCGCCGATCGCGGGCCGGAAGACGAGTAATGCCTCCAGCCCGAGCAGGGTGATGAGCAACACGGCAAATCCGATTCCGAGGCGCTGCGTCAACTGCACGTGGCGACGGTGGCGGGCGTCAAGCTCGGCGAGGTAGGCGTCGAGCTGCGCGGTCAGCGCGTCAGCGGAAGCCTTCACGCTGTCGGCGATCGCGGCACGGGTGGGGCTGGCGAACAGCGCAACCAGCCGCGCATCCAGACGCTCGATAGTCGGCCGCATGGAATCCAGTGCGCGCAAATCGGAAGCGAGCGGCGGGGAAAGGTCAGCGCCGACCGAGCCATGACGGAGTCTGTCGAATCCCAGGTGCCACTGCAGTGCTGCCGCGCGGGCTGCGGCGAACCGGTCGTCGCTGGCGGGAGCGCGCGCTACCAGTGCGAAGGCTTCGGTGGCCAGTCGCTGCGTCAGCAGGCGCTGCCGACCCGCTAAGTTGCTGTGACGTGTCGCGTTCCGCTGTCGCCCGGCCTGCCGGACGATGATCGTCGAGGCTGCGATGCTGACGACGGCAAGCACGGCGACACCCACGGCATAGCTGCGGACGAGGCGGCGAATTCTGGTTCCCGGGACCGGCTCGTTGAGCGTGCTCATGGCAGTGCAGCGACTCCGGGGGCCAGAATGGGTGCGGCGGAATCGGTGCTCCGGCTCCTCTGGATCCAGTAACGGCACCTATCGCAAACTCTTGAGTGCCCGGCAGATTGCCGTTCGTCATGTCACCGGACCTGCCGCCGGTCCAGCTCACCTGCAGCGGCCCCCTCGCCTCCACCGTATGCAGAACTTCGATCGGCTTCTCCAGAACAACCGGGAATGGGCCGCACAGCAGCTCAGCGCCGATCCCGAGTTCTTTTCCGAACGCGCGACATCCCAGGAGCCGCACTTCCTCTGGATCGGTTGCTCCGACAGCCGGGTCTCGGCCGAGATGCTCACCGGCGCGCTGCCGGGTGAGATGTTCGTGCACCGCAACATCGGCAACCAGGTGTGGGAGACCGACATGAACATGCTGTCGGTGCTTCAGTACGCCGTGGACGTCCTCAGGGTGCAACATGTGATCGTCTGCGGGCACACCAACTGCGGGGCCCTCAAGGCGGCCATGCACGACGGGGCGCATGGGGTGCTGGACCACTGGCTGAGCGACATCCGGACCGTGATCCGCAGGCACCGTGCCGAACTGGATGCGATCGCCGTCGAGCGGGCACGGCTCACCCGGCTGGCGGAGCTGAACGTCCTGCAGCAGCTGGGCATCCTGGCCCGGACGCCGATGGTGCTGGACGCCTGGGCCCGGGGGCAGGTGCTGAACCTGCAGGGTGTGGTCTACTCCATCGGGACCGGGCGGCTCGAGCCGGTGGTGGCGACGGTGGATTCGGTGGCGTCGGCAGAGCGACTGCTGCCGCACGTCTGAGGTGCCGCGGTCGGCGGCGCGCGCCGATGCCGGAGCGGCCGGGAACGACTGACGCGGGCAGGGCGAAGGACCCACAGCGGGCAGGACGAAGGACCCAAAGCGGGATCGGCTGGGACGTTTACCGGTCTGTCTGGGGCGTGAGCCAAGCCGCGCGCGGTTGACCCTCCACCGTGGCTCGCCTAGGTTATCAGGTCTTGTTCCGTGCCGCCCCCGCCCCGGGGTGCGATCCACGTAGATGTCGGGGTCCGAACACTCAGAGGCAATGCCTACCATCAATCAGCTCGTCCGCCGGTCCCGCAGGGACGTGGTGGAGAACAGCAAGTCGCCGGCGCTCAAGTCGAACCCGTTCAAGCGTGGCGTCTGCACGCGCGTGTACACGACGACGCCGAAGAAGCCGAACTCCGCGCTCCGCAAGGTCGCGAAGGTCCGCCTGACGAACCAGATCGAAGTCATCGCGTACATCCCGGGCGAAGGCCACAACCTGCAGGAGCACTCGATCGTGCTCGTGCGCGGTGGTCGCGTGAAGGACCTGCCTGGCGTGCGGTACCACATCGTGCGCGGTTCGCTCGACGCCTCGGGCGTCAACGGCCGTAACCAGAGCCGTTCCAAGTACGGCACCAAGAAGCCGAAGGCCGGTGCAGCTGCCGCCGCCGCGGCCAAGGGAGGCAAGAAGAAGTGAGCCGCCGCAAAAAGTCCGTCAAGCGCATCATCCTGCCTGATGCCCGCTACGACAGCCAGACTGTCAGCAAGTTCATCAACAACCTGATGCTGCAGGGCCGCAAGGCCACGTCAGAGAAGATCTTCTACGCCGCGATGGACCTGGTGGAAGCGCGGACCAGCCAGCCGGGCGTGAACATCTTCAAGCAGGCGCTCACCAACCTGAAGCCGGTGGTGGAAGTGAAGAGCCGTCGCGTCGGCGGTGCCACCTATCAGGTGCCGGTCGAAGTCCGTCCCGATCGCCGCACGGCGCTCGCGATGCGCTGGCTGATCAGCTACTCGCGCGACCGCAACGAGAAGTCGATGCCGGAGCGCCTCGCGGCCGAAGTCATCTCGGCCAGCAAGGGCGAAGGCAACGCGATCAAGAAGAAGGAAGACACGCACCGCATGGCCGAGGCCAACAAGGCCTTCGCCCACTACCGCTGGTAGTAGTCCGGCGCTGACGCTGACACGAAACGCCCCTCGGCAACGGGGGGCGTTTCGCGTTTCTGCCACCGCGCTCTTGCGCCGCTGCCCGTGACGCTCGACGATTCCGCATGCGATTCTCCGTCACCACCAGCTGCAGGACCTGCACGATCGTGGCCGCGACCCTCGTCGTTGCCGCCGCTCCCGCCGGCGCGCAGTCGGGCACCTCCTGGCCCGACCGCGCCATCCGCCGCGACATCCCGCTGACCAACGCGATCCGTGCGGCGCACGCCGCCGGCACCCGCGACTCCTCCGGCCGCCCCGGCCCGACGTACTGGCAGCTGCGCACCGACTACGTGATCCGCGCCCGCCTCGACGTGCCGGCGCAACGCCTGAGCGGCGTGGCGACCATCACGCTCCACAACAACAGCCCGGACTCGCTCACGCAGATCGCCCTGCGTCTCGATCCCAATCACTTCATCGCCAGCAATCCCCGCGCATTGCCCTGGGTGCCGTCACAGCTGACGGACGGCATGGTGATCAACGGCATGCGGATCAACGGGACGGCCGTGCAACTCGACGCGGCACCATCGCGCGCGACGCGACCCACCGTGCCGATTGCAGTGAACCTTCGTGCCACGGTTGCGCGGGTACTGCTGGCAACGCCCATCGCGCCGCGCAGCACGGCGACACTCGAGATCGAGTGGAATCACGCGCTGCCGGGCGGTCCCGGTTCCGGTCACCGCATGACGCAGCGCTGGGCCGACTCGCTCTTCCAGCCCACGCAGTGGTTTCCGCGCGTTGCGGTCTACGACGACCTGCGCGGCTGGGATCCGGAGCCGTATCTCGGTCCGTCGGAGTTCTACAACAACTTCGGGCGCTACGACGTCAGGCTCGATGTGCCGGCCGGCTGGATCGTCAGCGGCACCGGCGTGCTGCAGAATCCGGAGCAAGTCCTCACCACCACCGCGCGTGCGCGCCTGGCACGTGTGCTGGAGAGCGACAGCGTCGTCACCATCGTCGGCGCCGACGAGGTCGGCCCCGGCCGCGCCACGGCGGCAGGCGATCGTCTGGTCTGGCACTTCGTCGCCGACAGTGTGAACGACTTTGCCTGGGCCACCGCGCGGAAGTTCGTCTGGCAGGCCACACGCGCCACGATCCCGGGTCGCGGACCGGTGCCGGTCCATCAGTACTTCCTGCCGGGTCGCGCACCGCTCTTCGCCAATGCCCTCGGTATCGCACGACACGCGCTCGAGTTCTATTCGGCGCTCTGGTTCCCATATCAGTTCCCGCAACTCACGCTGCAGGACGGTCCGAGCGCCGGCATGGAATACCCGATGGTGATCAACTCCAACTCGGGCGCGGCCGACCACGAGACGGGGCATCAGTGGTGGCCGATGGTGGTGAGCAACAACGAGACCTGGTACGGCTGGATGGACGAGGGCTTCAATCAGTACATGAACATTCTCTCGGCCGCCGACGCCACCAGGCAGCCCGCATCACTGGACCGCCTCGGGCAGTCGTACGGCAGCATCAGCGGCAGTGAAGCCGAGCCGCCGATGATGTGGAACGCCAACTACGCGGGTCCGTCGTATGGCTTCACCACCTACCAGAAAACGCCGCTGATGCTCTCGATGCTGGGTGGCGTGGTGGGCGACAGTGCCGTGCAGCGCGCGCACCGCGAGTGGAGCACCGCCTGGCTCTACAAGCATCCCTCGCCGTGGGACTACATGTTCTTCATGAACAAGGCCCTCGGCCGGGATCTGGGTTGGTTCTGGAATGCGTGGCTCTTCACCACCGAGCGCGTGGACGGTTCGATCACCGGCTTGCGCACGCAAGGTGCGCGCACCGTGGTCACGGTGCGGCAGGATGGACAGATGCCATCACCGGTCGTGCTGCGCATCCGATTCGCGGCGAGTGGCGCAGCGATCAAGCCGATGCGCAACGCCATCATGCAGGATAGCGTGACGGCCGTGGTGACGTGGCCGGTGGATGTCTGGTTCGCGGGGAAGCGCACCTTCGACGCGGTGCTCGACTTTGGCCAGCGGCCGATCGAACAGGTGCTGTTCGATCCTGGCTGCCGCTTCCCTGATCGTGATCCGTCCGACAACGTCTGGCCGCGCGCTGTTACTTCTGCTGCTGGTGCCACTTCTGCTGTTGCTCCCGCTACTGCGGCGACCACGCTCTGTGCTCGCTGAACCGAACCGTCGCTTCATGAACTTCCGAGCCCGCACTCCATGATCTCCAGCAAGACCATCTCCCGCCTGATGCTCGGCTGCACGCTGGCGCCGATGCTCGCTGTCGCGCAGACCACGACACCGTCTCCCACCGCGCCCGCATACCTGCTGCGCCCCGCACGTGTGTTCGACGGCACCGGCGCTGCACCGGTGACAGGTGCCGTGGTGCTGGTGCAGAACGGCCGCATCACCGCAGTCGGCGCTCCAGGCAGCGTGACCGCACCGGCTGGCGCGATCACGGTCGATTTACCCGGCATGACGCTGATGCCCGGCATGATCGACCTGCATTCGCACGTGCTGCTGCATCCGTACAACGAGACCAGCTGGAACGACCAGGTGCTGAAGGAATCCCTCGGCCTGCGGGTGGCGCGCGCCACGGTGCACATGCAGCGCACACTGCGGGCCGGCTTCACCACCTTGCGTGACCTTGGCACCGAAGGCGCCGCCGACACCGACGTGGGGCTCAAGCGTGCCGCGGAGCAGGGCATCATCGAGGGACCGCGCCTCGTCGTCACCACACGGGCGATCGTGATGCGCGGCAGTTACGGGCCGGGTGGCTTCGCGCCGGAAGTGAACGTGCCGCAGGGCGCGGAGGAAGCCGCTGGACCCGAAGAACTCGCGCGCGTGGTGCGCGACCAGATCCGCCACGGCGCCGATTGGATCAAGATCTACGCCGACTATCGCTGGGGTGCCAACGGCTCGGCACGACCGGCATTCACGCAGTCGGAGCTGGCGCTGGTGGTGGAGATCGCCGAGTCGAGCGGACGCCATGTGGTGGCCCACGCCACCACCCCCGAGGGGATGCGGCGCGCGATCCTCGCCGGCGTCAAGACCATCGACCACGGTGATGACGGCACACCGGAAGTCTTTCGCCTGATGAAGGAGCGCGGCGTGGTGCTGGTGCCGACCGTCGCCGCGGGCGACGCGGTGCTCCAGTACGGCGGCTGGAAAAAGGGCACCGATCCGGAACCGGCGCGCATCGCGTCCAAGCGCGCCAGCGTGAAGGCGGCGATGGCTGCCGGTGTCACCATCGCCAACGGCAGTGACGTCGGCGTGTTCGCACACGGCACCAACGCGCGTGAACTGGTCATGATGGTGGATTACGGGATGACCGCCACGCAGGCGCTGGTCTCGGCCACCAGCGCCGCCGCCAAGGTGCTCGACATGGGCGATCGATTCGGGACCGTCGCGCCCGGCCTGCTGGCCGACCTGGTGGCCGTGGACGGTGACCCGACCCGCGACATCACCGCCGTCGAGCGTGTGCGCTACGTAATGAAGGAAGGACGCCCGGTCTCCGGTGTTCCGGCCACGGTGCCAGCGCGGTCACCCTGACGCGCCACCTCGGTCGAGGGGGAAAGGTATGGCGCACCGGAGGGGGGACCGAGGTCACCGCCGATTCGGAGCGCGTGGCACGCGATTTGAGTTTCCAAATCGTGGCGTGATGCGTCCTGCGTCCGATGCCGAACCCTGAGATTGCCGTGATGCTGCTGCCGGTACCGCACCCCGACGTGATCGCCCGCACGCTGCCCGACGGCTGCGTGCTGTTCCACCCGCAGACGGAGGTGTATTTCGGCCTCAACGAGACCGGCACCGTGATCTGGACTGCGCTGATGAACGGGGCCTCCTCGGAGGAGGCGCTCGTTGCGGCCGTGGTGGCGCAGTGGCCCGATGCACCCGCCATCGACGTGTATTGCCACGTGCGGGAACTCCTCGCCGATCTGAGCGTGGAAGGGCTGGTGGTGGATATCGTCGCCTCCGCGGGGTGATTGCCCGACTGGTGCGGAAGGGGCGTGCGGCTGCCGACGTCCTTCGCGCCGCCATTGCCGTGACCCGCGCACGTTTGTCGGTCGCCAACACACCGCTCGGCTCGCTGGTGCAGCCGAATGCGCCGTCGTTCTCGTCGACGGATGCCGCCGCCCTCACACCCGCCGATGAGCAGCTCGCCCGCCGATGGGCGCTGGCGGTGGACCGGGCGATGCGCGGGGTGCCCGGCGCCGCCGGCTGCCTGGTCCGGGCCAGCGCACTGCGAGCCCTGTTGGCGGCGGCCGGAATGGCGCGAGCCGAGGTCCGGATCGGCGTCCGGAGGGGGGCCGCCGGTTTCGAGGCCCACGCCTGGGTCGAGCAGGACGGCATACCAATTGCTGAGCCTGATACCTTGCGTGGAGCTTTTGCCTCCCTGGACGGCGTGACCCTGCGGTAGCTGTGGCGTCTGGGAGTGGGAGCTCTGCGACAGAGGGCTTGTCTCTGTGGCGCGCGTCCGACACTTTCTCGTGGACCACTGTGAGGTTCTTCCATGTATGAGCGTCCGCGCCTCGAGCGCTACGGCACATTTCGCGAGTTGACGCAGGTATCGCTGAATCTGGGCGCCTTCGCCCTCAATGCGAACGTCGTCAATGGAACCGTCGCGTCATGTGATTGCATTCCGGGCGAGCCACCGCCGGGTGGCGCGCGTTCCTGATGTGATGTCGCCCGCTCCAGTCGCGCACGATGCGCCGGGGCGGGTTCGCATTTTCGGCGGGGCGCTGCACACTGATCGCCCGCTTCCAGGCCTGCCTGTCGCCCCCGTCGCGGGTGACGGGCAGTTTCCGTTCTGGACCCTGCACACCGTCGATACCAACGGCGCGCCAGCGCATTCCGTGGGCGCTCGCGCGGTCGGGCAGCAGCCCTACTCGAGCGGTCCGATGGTGTCGCTGGCCGAAGGTGCCGACGGTCCAGAGATCGTGGTCAGTGACAGCGGCCGCTTCACGATCGACGTGGCCCACCGCACCATCATGCACGCGGCACCGCGTGACGTGGATCGCGCCGCCGTCGCACTCGACCTGATCGGTGTGGTGCTGCCCTTCGCCTTTCACCTCGACGGCGCCTGGTGCCTGCACGCCAGCGCGGTGCAGACCGATGCCGGCGTGATCGCCTTCGTCGCTGCGCGTGGCACCGGCAAGTCGACGTTGGCGGGGGCCTGCCTGCAGTCGGGATGTGCGCTGGTTGCAGACGACGTGGTGGTGCTGCGTGCGCGTGACGGTGTGGTCACCGTCGCGCCATCGGGTGTGCCGTTGCGGTTGCGCGCGGAGACGGCGCGGGCTGTGGGTGCCGTCGCCGGAGTGCTGGACGGATGGGGCAAGGTGCGAGTCGAGGGCCACCTGTCGCAGCACGAGTCTCCACTGCATGCGATTTACGTGCTCAGTGCTGCACCTGCTGACGCGCCGCTGCAGCGTGAATTGCGCAGCACCCGCGCGGCGGCAATGGCGCTACTGAGTCACGGCAAGATCGCCGAACTGCTGGGCGCGGCTGGCGCGGGCGTCGCACTGGAGCGTTGTGTGACGCTGGCAGGGACGACGCGCGTGTACGACCTCGCGGTGCCACGCGACCTGTCTCGTTTGCCGGACGTCGCGCAGTCGCTGCGCGCGTGGCACGCAGCGGCGCCGTCAGAGTCCACGTCGGCATGACCGCACCGGCCGACGCGGTGATCTCACTCCGCGATGTGACGAAGTCGTTTCGCGCCGATCGGGCGCTATTGCGACGCCTGCGCGGCGCACCAGGCAAGGCGCCGCGTGCGGTGCTGGATGCGGTGACGCTGTCGGTGCCGCGTGGCGAGATCTTCGGCCTCGTTGGCGCCAATGGCGCCGGCAAGACCACGTTGCTCAAGATCCTTTCCACCGTGCTCCTGCCCGATCGTGGCGGCGTGATGGTGGACGGCATCGATGCGCTGGCACATCCCGCGCAGGTGCGACGCAAGCTGGCGGTGGTCCCGGCCGATGAACGGGCCCTGTTCTGGCGCATCAGCGCCACCGAGAACGTGCGGCTCTTCGCGTCGATGTACGGGCTTACCGGCCACCAGCGCGACGATGCCGTGGCGCGGGCGCTGGACTTGGTCGGACTGGGCAGTGCGGGACGCCAGCAGGTGGGCAGTTTCTCGTCGGGCATGCGCCAGCGCACGCTGATTGCGCGCGCGCTGGTGACGCGGCCACCGATCCTGATCCTCGACGAACCGACACGCAGTCTCGACCCGGTGACGGCCCGCGAGCTGCGCCGATTCATTCGCGAGGTGCTGTGCACGGAACTGGGCGCCACCATTCTGCTCGCCACGCACAGCAGCGAAGAGGCGCTGCAGCTCTGCGATCGCGCCGCGTTGCTGGTGCGTGGACGGGTAGCGGCCACCGACACGCTGGCCCGACTGCATGCCTCGGTGGGAGGCGCGCGGGTGCGGGTGCGGGTCGATGCGGCGCATGAAGCACGCGCCCGTGCGCTGCTACACTTGCCGGTGGATGTGATCTCCCCGGCACAGGATGGCCTGGTGCTGTTGCATGCAACGCTGCCCGACATCGCGCACGCGCCGGTGGTGGTCGAAGCGCTGGTGCGCGCCAGCGTGCGTGTGGCGGAATTCGCGCCGGTGCCCGTCACGCTCGCCGACCTGCTCGACGCCGCCGCTGCACATCCCCCGCAGGACGAGGCGCTGCGCCATGCATAAGCTGACGGCCGTGGCACGTGCCTACACACTCGGCATGCTGACCTACCGCACGCGCACGCTGGTCAGCCTGCTCTCGGTGCTGTTGGCGGTGGTGCCGGTGTATTTCGTCGCCGGGGCGTTGCAGCCACTGGCGGCGAAGGCCATCGCATCCGAATCCACCGAATACTTCACCTACCTGATCGTCGGCTCGGTGGCGACGTTCGTGATCGCGGAGTCGGTGTCCGCGATCCCGTCGCTCATCAACAGCTACATCAGTTCCGGGACGCTCGAGCAGTTGCTCACCACACCGATCCGGTGGCCGGCGCTGGTGGGTGGGCTGACCACCTACGGCTACGGCTGGGTGGCGTTGCGGGCGATGGTGTTGTTGCTCACCGCGTGGGTGTGGGCCACTTCCACCATCGCGTGGCCCCGCATGCTGGAGTTCACCGTGATCATGGCGATGCTCGCCGTGGCGTACAGTGGCGTCGGCCTGATCGCTGGCGCACTGGTGCTCTCGGTGCGCTCATCGCTGTTCATCCCGCAGGCGGTGACCACCATCTCGGCGTTGCTCGGCACGGTGTACTTCCCGGTCACCGTCCTGCCGCCGGCGTTCGCGCCATTGGCGGCGTATGTCCCGCTCACACCGGCGCTCCGTGCGGCGCGGCAGATCCTGTTGCGCGACCAGTCGCTGGCGCTGGTGATGCCCGACGTGCTGCAATTGCTGGTCTGGGCGGTGGCTGGTGCGCTGATCGGTGGCGGCGCGTTCCACCTCGCGCTCCACCACGCGCGCCGGGCCGGCACACTCACGCAATACTGAGCCACGGCACCCCATGCTGGCCGCGCTCACCCCGCCCTCCGCACAGGCGCTGCTCTCACCATCGGCCCGTGTCCTGCTGGCATCGGCGCGGCCCGATCCGACATCGGCCGGCGCGTTGCCGTGGGCCGACGTGCACTGGCCGACGCTGGTGTCGCTGATGGCCTATGAGCGGGCCGAGGGACCGGTCTACCAGTTGATGCTGGCGGCGCCGTACGGCGTGGTGCCGGACGATGTGCTGGTGGCGGCGCAGGGGCTTGACCGGGTGGCGCGATTCCGCGCCGCGGAGCTCAATGACGCGGCGGCCTCGGCGTGTGACGCGCTCCGGCAGAGTGGGGTGGCGGCGCTCTGGTTGAAGGGCGCGGCGCTGGCGATGCAGAGCCCGGCCGGGTTCGGGGTGCGCAACATGGGCGACCTCGACCTCATGATCGCGCCGGAGGATCGCGACCGGGCTCGGCAGGCGTTGCAGCGCGCCGGCTGGTCGTCGGGGATGGGGTCGGGGTACGACGCGCATCATCACGAGGCGCCAATGTTGCGGCCGGGCGGCCTCCGGCTCGAGCTGCACACCGGGCTGTTTCCACCGGGCCATCCGTTCGCTGATGAGCCGGCCTCGACCTGGCTCAGTCGCGGTCAGTCCGTGCGCTGGGGTGAGCGGTCGGTGCTGGTGCTGCCGCCCGTCTGGCACATGGTGCATGCCTCGGTGCACTGGGCCTGGAGCCACGAAGGCACCGTGGGGACCTGGCAATACCTCCATGACGTGCACCGCCTGACGGCGGGCTGGGCGACGGATGGACCGGAATGGGCGTCCGTCGCCCAATCTGCCGAACTGATCGGAGCGGCGCTGCCGGTCGGGTGGGCGGTCTGGTCCGCCCACCGGCTGGGCGGTGTGCCGGTGGGCGAGTCGTGGGTGGCGCGGTTGCGCGGTGCCCAGGGACTTCTGGGGGGACTGTCAGAGCGGCAGTGGGTGCTGGGGGCGCTCCATTCACCGGCCGGGAGTCCGTCGGTACGGTGGTCGAGATTCTGGTGGCGGCGGGCGATGCGTGGGTTGGGTGAAGACGGTGGCCGGTGGCCGTGGGCGGTGGGTCGCGGCGCGACGCTGACCTCGCCGAAGTCACCCGATCCGGTGGTGTCCGGCGGGCTGGTGCTCCGGCTCCAACGGTGGCAGCGGCACCTCGGTCGGCTGCTGCGCGGATAGGCCTGCACACGGCGGCGGATGTCACTGCGGGGCATTGACTTGGGGAACCTCACTGCTAATTTCCCCAGTCTGTCTCGCACAAAAGATGGCGCTGGCGCCCTATGGCTGCCGCGACATCACCAAATGAGACGCCGCCACTGGCGGCGCGCCTTGGGTCCCCACGCAGTCCGCGTGTACCCGGCGGCAGCGAATGGATATCGGCCCCGTCGGGGTGCCTGGATCCATTCGGTTTTTTGTTGGACTCAACTGGCCTTCAAGCCTCATCTGAGAGTTTCCGAGCATGGCGCGCACCACACCGCTGCAGTACTACCGCAACATCGGCATCATGGCGCACATCGATGCCGGTAAGACCACGACCACCGAGCGCGTCCTCTACTACACGGGCAAGAGCTACAAGATCGGCGAAGTGCATGATGGCGCCGCCACCATGGACTGGATGGAGCAGGAGCAGGAGCGCGGCATCACGATCACGTCGGCTGCCACCACCTGTTTCTGGATGCGTCACGGCCAGAGCCACGAGCGTGGCGAAGGGCCGGAGTACCGCATCAACATCATCGACACGCCCGGTCACGTGGACTTCACGGTGGAAGTCGAGCGGTCGCTGCGCGTGCTGGACGGTGCGGTGACGCTGCTCGATTCCGTGGCCGGTGTGGAGCCGCAGACCGAGACGGTGTGGCGCCAGGCCGACCGCTATGGCGTGCCGCGCCTGATCTTCTCGAACAAGATGGATCGCGTGGGTGCGAACTTCGAGCGGTGCGTGTCGATGATCCGCGACCGCCTGACGAAGGCTGCTTATCCGCTGCAGTTGCCGGTCGGTTCGGGCGAACTGTTCACTGGTCACATCGACGTCATCGAGCGCAAGCAGTACGTGTTCGACGACTCGACGATGGGCAAGACGTTCGCCGTGGTCGAGCCGGCGACCGAGTACGTGGAAGCGATGGAGAAGGCCCGCGCCGACGTGATCGATGCGGTGGTCGACCAGGACGAAGCGCTGATGGAGCGCTACCTCGGCGGCGAGGAACTGAGCGTCGAGGAGATCCGGAGCTGCATTCGCAAGGCCACGATCGCCAACACGATCGTGCCGATCCTCTGCGGCGCCAGCTTCAAGAACAAGGGCGTGCAGGCGTTGCTGGACGCGGTGATCGACTATCTGCCGGCGCCGACCGAAGTGGCGGCCATCAAGGGCCACCTGCCGGTTCAGGACGAGCAGCAGGAAGAGCGGTTCGTGACCGACGAAGCGCCGTTCGCCGCGCTCGCGTTCAAGATCGCCACCGACCCGTTCGTCGGAAAGCTGACGTTCTTCCGCGTGTATTCCGGCGTGCTGAATGCCGGGTCGTACGTCTACAACAGCACCAAGGACAAGCGCGAGCGTGTCGGGCGCCTGCTGCAGATGCACGCCAACAAGCGTGAGGAAATCGAGGAAGTGCGTGCCGGCGACATCGCCGCCGCCATCGGCCTCAAGGACACGCGCACCGGCGACACGCTCTGTTTCGAGGACAACCCGATCATCCTCGAGGCG
>JANMON010000122.1:0-4414 GCA_031369265.1 Gemmatimonadaceae bacterium
AAGCTGCTCCTCGATTGGCTGCGGCCCCGGCACCCACGCGTCACGGACTGGCCGGTACGACGAGCAACGGGCGGTGTTACCGCGCGGTCTGATTCACTCTCCATGCTAGCGTATGCTTGTGTTCGGCTGACGGCACGCTGGGCGTTTCAGCGTCGCCGTTGACTGCGAGTCACGACGTCGCGTCGTGTGCTTTGCCACGGCGACCGTCTGACCGATGCCGCGAAGCGTTGGTGGAGCGTTTCGACTGATTCAGTGCACGCAGCTGCGAATCTTTGCGTGGCCACTGCCGAGTTGCGGTGCCCGGCGTATCTCGAGCCCAGCTCGGTCGGCTCGAAGAAATCTGTCGATTGCGCACTCTACAGATATGCCGGTCATCACGCTCACGATCCGGCGAAACTCAACTCCGATCAGGTTCCCGTCAATGAAAACACACCACATCACGTTCAAGGCGCTCACGCTGGGCACGGCACTCGCATTGAATCTCGCAGCGTGCTCTGCTCAGGCTCCTCCGGCCGCGCCGAAGACCCTCTACGAACGGCTCGGCGGCGCGTTTGCCATCGCCGCAGTGATCGATCACTTCAGCGACGCGGTGGTCCAGAATCCTATCGTGGGCAAGACGTCCGCCAACCCGGCACTCAGGAAGTGGCACACGGAGAATTTGAACAGGCTTCCGGGCCTCAAGTTCATGCGCACGCTGTGGGTGTGCAAAGTGTCGGGCGGTCCGTTCACTTACACGCCCACCGTTCCGGGGAGCACGCAACTTGGTCTGGAGGAAGCGCATCGCCAGCTCAGGATTTCACCGGCGGAGTTCGACGAAGTCGCGGCCGAGCTCGGACGCAGCCTCGATTTCGCCAAAGTGCCCGCGCCGGAGAAAGCCGAAGTGCTCGCGGCGTTTGCCGCCCACAAGGCTGAAGTCACAGCGGGGTACACGCGGAAATGATGTGTGGTTATCCGGGCACGCAAATGCCAGGGAGGTTGAATCGCCCCGGCTTTTGCGGGGACAATGTTATTTGAGGACCCGTGGGTACGCGCTGCTGTGCGTGGCGGCGCTCGCGACCGCCGACCTGCCCGTGGTCGTGGTGCACCGCCAGATGCGCGATGTCGCGCGCGCGAGGTGGCAACTCGCGACGACGGACCGCATCGACGCGGAGATGCTCGTGCGCTTCGCTGAGACGGTGCGACCGGCGTGGCGCGCATTACCGACGGGCGATGCCCAGGAACTCGATGCGCTGTCGACGCGAGGGCGTGAGCCGCAAGCCGGGTTAGGCCGCCCCGCGGTATAGACCGGTGACAAGTGGATTGCGCGCTATGCGGACGAGGGGCGGCGCGTTCCTGGCGACCGCAGCCGCGCGCCGCACACGTGCCTGCACACGCTCTCGGCGACGCTGGCCGAGCTGCCGGTGACGACGCGCGAAGCGCATCCGTTCTGGGGCACTCGCAAGCTGCTCGCGGTGCTGCAGGCGCGGTCCGCCATCGCAGCCCAGCAGACCAGAGAAAGGATCCACCCCAATCGCATTGGGGAGGTGATGCTTCGCGGTGCCGCTAAAGGTGACGCGTTCGTGGGTCGAGACTGTGAGCTCATGCAAACACCGCTTGCCTCGCGCCCGGGATTCAGCCTGCTGGAGCTGATGGTGGTCGTACTCATCGCCGGCATCGTCATGACGACGGGAGCGGTGACGCTCGCACGTGGCGTGCGCGGCGTAAACCTCAATCAGGCGTCGCAGGTGATTGCCAGCGACCTGCGCGTGGCCGTCTCGCTGGCTGCGCGGCAGCAGAAACCGGTGCGCATCGAGTGTGTGTGCGCCTCTCGCCGGCTCCGCGTGGTGGATCGCGCGACGGGCACCGTGTTGATGACACGCGACCTCGCCGCGGAGACCTTGCTCGGCGTGAGCACGCTCGCCCTGCCGACGGCCGACAGCAGCAGCGGCGCGACGGTGTTCCCGAGCGGCATCACCTCCTCGCCGCTGACCGTGACGATCGGTAACGGGGCGAAGAGCCGGACCGTGACGCTCTCCATCGCCGGTAGCGTGAGGACCCAGAATTGACGACGCGACGCGGGTTCACGCTGCTGGAAGTCATCATCAGCACGATGATCATGGGCGGCCTCATCGCTTCGCTCACGATGGTCACCACACGGCTGTCAGGCGACGACCTCCGTAACCGTACGCGTACGGGGCAGTCCACGGCCCTC
The DNA here is from genome assembly GCA_031369265.1 of Gemmatimonadaceae bacterium. GTDB lineage: Bacteria > Gemmatimonadota > Gemmatimonadetes > Gemmatimonadales > Gemmatimonadaceae > JACMLX01. The sequence continues at coordinate 2,192 of JANMON010000122.1, forward strand.
CGCCGCGGTGCGGCTTACTGGGCGGCCGTGCCGCATGCGGCGCTTCCCTCGCCCGGCTCGGCGGTCTGTGACACGGTCGCCGTGGCAGTCCCCGTCCGCACCTGCGCGGCCACCGCGCTGGTCAGCATCGGCACCACGACCGTAACGCAGCTGACCATCACGGTGACGGCACTGCAGGGTAAGGCCACCGCGAGCGACGCCGTCGTCATCGACCGGGTGCCCGGCACGTGATGCGCGCCGGCACGGGCCAGAGACTGCGCTGGCGCGCGGGCTTCACGCTGATCGAGATGCTGGTGGCCATGGCGCTCACGCTGGTGCTCACGGTCGCGGCGCTTCGGACGCTCCGCGGGACGCTGTTGTTCGTCGAGCGGAGTGAACGGAACCAGCAGGCGCGAGGCGTCGCGCGCACCAGTACGGCGCTGATTGCGCTCGACATGCAGCCAGTCACGGCGTCTCTCGGGGGGACGTCCGCCGTGGAGGCGGCAACGACCACATCGGTCACGTTCCGCACGCCGGTCGCGATGGGTGTGCTCTGCAGCACATCTGGCATCAGTGCCACGATCAGCCTGCTCCCGGCCGATTCGGTGCAGTTCGTCGGCGGTGTCATCGCCGGCGCGGCGTATCGGACGGCTGCCGGGGAGTGGCAATACTTGCCCGGGTCGACGCTCGCTGCCGTGGCCAACGTGGCGGCGTGCGCGGCGGCGGGAGTCAATGTCGACGCTTTGGCGGCCGGTGTCGGTGCCACCGGGGCTCCCGCAGGGCGCGTCGTGACGGTGACCGCCACCATTCCACTGGGGACCAAGCCAGGCACGCTGGTGCTACTGTACCGCCGCATCCAGTACGACTTCGCCGCCTCGGTGGCGAATCCCGGCCAGCGGGCGCTGTGGCGGCGCTCGCTCGACGCCGCGACGGGCTTGTCACTGCAGGACGTGGAAGTCGCGACGCCGTTGACCAGCGCCGCGAGCTTTCAGTTCTACACCGGCACGGCGCGCGTGCCGCAGGCGGTGGTACCGGCGTTGAATGCCATTCGCGGCCTCGAGTTCATCCTGCCGTCCAGTAGCACTTCGCGCGCGCGAGATAACAGCGCCGTGTCGGTGACGACTGTCCGCACGAGCATCTTCTTCCGCAACCGGCTCGACTGACCGATGCGCATCCGCCCGCCGTTGTCCCTTACCACACGGCGCCGAGAGCGACGCGGCATGGCGCTCGTGCTCGTGCTGCTTCTCACTGTCGTGATGTTGCTGGCCGTCACCGGGGTAGCCATGCGCGCGTCCGGTGAGCGCGGCGTCGCCGCCAGCGACATCGCCCGCACCACCGCGCTCACCGTCGCGCATTCGGGACTGCAGCGCTACATCGCGGGCATGACCGGCGCGCCGCGGACCGGTACGGATTCAACACGGCACGACACCACGTTCACCCTCTCGGGTGGTTCGGTCACGATCACCGCGCGGCGGCTGCGCGCCGGCTCGACGCTGGCCGGCAAATCGCTCTACGTGGTGATTTCGCGTGGGTCGGTCGCCCGATTCCGCAACAGTCCCACGGCACCGAATGCCGAGCAGGCGGTGGCGCAGTTCGTCGAAGTACAGGTGACGCTGGCCTCGGTGGGCGCGGCGTTCACGTCACTCGTTCCCGCCGACAAGAGCGGCAACTCGGGCGACATCAGTGGGACCGATGCCTGCGGCGCCCGCGCTGCCCTTCCCGGTGCATTGCTCTCGAATGCGTCCTACACCGGCAAGACATCGCTTCTCTCCGGCAATCCGCCGCTGAAGGATCTGGGGACCGGCGGGCTGACCGGTTCGGCGCAGGCGAACGTGGGCATCGACTGGGCATCGGTCCTCAACGGTAGCTTCCTTCCCGCCGATCCAGGGCACAACTTCGCGCTCATGCCGAGTCTGTCAGCATGGAACGTGGCATATCCGGCGGGCATGACGACCTATCCGATCGCCAGGATCAATGGCGACGCGGTGATGTCGGGCACGTTCAACAACAGCCGCGGCATCCTGATCGTGACCGGGAACCTTCAGATCGGCGGCAGCTGGGTGCACGAAGGCATCCTCCTCGTTGGCGGCAACCTCAACGTCAACGGATCCAGCACGATTTCCGGCGCCGTGATTTCGGGCCTGAATGTGCAGGTCGGTGGCGTGGTCGCCGACAACCTCCTGAGCGGCACGAAGAACTATGTGTACAACAGCTGCGCGGTGGACAGTTCGCTGAAGCGCGTGA
>JANMON010000131.1:0-5948 GCA_031369265.1 Gemmatimonadaceae bacterium
CGGACCGGATAGCGAAAAGCGCGCACCGGCGCCGGTGATCAAGCGGGACGCACCCGTCACGCCACCGTCGCCGAACGTCGAACGCGACGTGAAGCCCGCTCCAACGGTCGTCGTGTCGCAGGCACAGCTGGCCAGCGAAGCGCGGGCGGTGATCGAGTCGTTCGCGCATGCGGTCGAGTCACGCAACCTCGGGCTGGTGCGTGCCATGTTGCCGGGCATCTCGTCGCAGTACGAGAAGGATCTGAGCGAGCTGTTCGAGGGCTCGAAATCGGTGCGCGTGACGCTGAACGGGGTGTCGCTGGCACGCGGCGCCAGTTCGTACGATCCGACGCCCGGTACCCGAACGGCGGTGACGGCGGCGGTGACGTTCCGGGTGGTGCCGGCGCGCGGCAACGCGCTGCCGCCGTCGAACGACCTCTGGCCGGTGACGCTGCTGCGTGAGGCCAACGGCTGGAAGCTGGTGCAAGTGAGCGCGTCGCCGTAATCCCGGCGTCCCTTCATCCGGCCGCTTGCCGGATGACGAGCCGTGCGGCATCGTAGCCGGAAGCGCCTCGCACCGTAGGCGCAGACGACCCGGCGAGCGACTGCTCGTCCACCAGGAGATGGCCATGAACCACGACGGCAGTTCCTCCCGTGTACGCCGGGCGGTAGCGGCTGCGCACGCGCTCCGGCGCACCTTGCGCCGAACGATGGTGCTGGCGACGCTCGCCCTGGTGGCGTCATGCGACGGTGGCGAGGATCCGGTCCTGCCGCCGCTGTCGCTCGACAGCCAGACGGCGGCCATCGAAGTCGGCGAGACCTATCAACTCAGCGCCCGCAACGCACGCGGTGACGTCAACTGGACCACCAGCAATGCCTCGGTGGCGTCGGTGGCCTCGACCGGCTTCGTGACCGCCACCGGCGTCGGCACCGCCACGATCACCGCACGCACCGCGACCGATTCGGCCAAGGCCACGATCACTGTACGCGCGCCGCGTGTGATCGCACTGTCCACGGCCAACCTCGCCATCGGCGCGCCAGCGGTCACCGGTGGCACCGTGGTGCGCGACGTGAACGTGACCAACGGCGGGCCGGGCACCATCACGGGGCTGAACGTCACCGAGATTCGCTATCCCGAGGGCACAGGTACGCCGTGGCTGACGGCGCAACTCCTGTCCACGTCCGCCACCACTGCGCAAGCCGCCGTGCTGCGGCTTTCGGCAGCAGTCACCGGCCTCGCGCCGGGCGCCTATTCGGCGATGGTCATCATCGGGTCGGACGCGACGTCCATCGTGCCGGCGTCGGTCATGGTGACGTTCAACGTGGGTGACCCGCCGACGATCGAACTGTCGGCCACGTCGGCCAGCTTCAGTGCCGTCTCCGGCGGTGCCAATCCAGCGGCCGAGCGCATCACGGTGCGCTCCGGTACGGCGGCGCAGGCGACCGGCTTGACTGCGGCGATCACCTACAACGAACCCGCGCAGACCGGGTGGCTCACCGCGACGCTGGATTCGACCGGCACCACGACCGGGCTCACCCTGCAAGCGGCGCCTGGCGCGCGCCCTGCCGGCACCTACACGGCCTCGGTGCGCATCGCGGCGGCCAACACCGAGATCGCGGCGCGCACGATCGTGGTCAGCTTCACGATCGCCGCGCAGTCCAGCATCGTGGTGAGTGCGGCCACGGCGACGTTCAGTGCAGCCTCGGGCGGCGCCAATCCGGCGGCGCAGCAGCTCGCGGTCACGAACGGCGGTGGCGGCACGCTCTCCGGCCTGAGCACGAGCATCGTGTACACCACCGGCACCGGCTGGCTGAGCGCGACGCTCAACACGGCCGCCGCGCCGGCCACACTCACGCTGCAGGCCACCACCGGATCACTGGCGGTGGGCAGTTACACGGCGCAGGTGCGGGTGGCGTCGGCGGTGGCGGGTAACTCGCCGCGCACGGTGGACGTCACGTTCACGATCAGCGCCGGGCCAGTGATCGCGGTCGCACCGACCTCGCTCACGTTCGCGTCGCTGACGACGGCGTCGCCGGCGTCACAGACGGTGGCGGTGACGAATGGCGGCGGCGGCTCGCTGACAGGGGTGTCGGCGGCGGTGGAATACGTGAGTGGCGCCGGATGGCTGACGGCCACGCTCAACACCACCGCGGCACCGGCCACGCTCACGGTACAACCGGCAGTGGGCTCACTGGCGGTCGGCACCTACACCGCCAACGTGCGACTCAGTTCCAGCGTGGCCGGTGTGACATCGGTGCTGGTGCCGGTGACGTACAACGTCACGGCTGGACCTTCGATCGTGCTCTCGGCCAGTACGCGCGCTTTCGCGGCGGTCGTGGGCAGCGCCGACCCCGCGGCGCAGACGGTAACGATCACGAACGGTGGAGGCGGCACGCTTTCGTCGCTGACCACATCCACGGTGTATGGCGGCGGGGCCAGTGGCTGGCTGACGGCCTCGCTCAACACCACCACGGCGCCGAGCACGCTGACGCTGAGCGTGACGCGCGGTGGTCTGCTGACCGGCACCTACACGGCGACGGTGAATGTGGCGTCGTCGGTGGCGACGAACTCGCCGCGCACGGTGACGGTGACGCTGAACGTGACGGCGCCCACGATCGCCATCGTCGGGTCGCCGACACGCAGCGCGACGATCGGGCAGGGGAACGGCACCGTGACGTCGCCCACCATCCCGACCATCTCGATCACCAATGGCGGCGATGGATCGCTGACCGGTCTGGTGGCCACCGTGACGAACACCAGCGGGCCGGAAGTGGCCACCTGGCTCACGGCCACCCTCAACACCAGCACCGCACCGGCGACGCTCACGCTCACGATGAACGCGGGCACGCCTGGGGCCATGCGCGCCGTCGGCACGTACGTGGCACAGGTGCGCATCACATCCAGTGTCGCGAGCAACAGTCCGCAGGACATCACCGTGCAGATGGTGGTCGGCTTGTCGCTTGCCAATAGCGGCGTCTACTCGGCGCTGGTGGCCTCCAGTGGTGCCGGCGGTGGTGGGTGCGCGAACTCGGGCTGTCACTCGGCCGGCAGTACAGCGCCAGATCTCAGTTCCGCCACCAACTTCCGGGCCAACATGCTCAACATCGCGACCGTCAGTCGCGCGCTCTATCCGCTGGCGACCACCTACCCGACGCGCATCGTGGCCGGCAGTGCGTCGACGAGTTACCTGACCTACCAGCTCTCGAGCACTTCCGGCGCGCTGAACATGCCCGCCGGTGCCACCGCACGAACGCTGGTCACCAACTGGATCAATGATGGCGCGCTTCCCTGATCTCCTCTCACTCTCCGCAGGAGCCCGCATGCGTCGGAACCGATTGGCCCTCGTCACCCTCGTCGCCGGCCTGGCATCGGCGCCCGCATCGGCGCAGACGCTGAAGCAGCAGGTGAATGAGCTGTTCCGTTTCGGCCAGTGTGGCGAGGCGCTCTGCCTCGAGGTCAACTCGGCGGTGCACGGGCTGCATTACTCGCCGTCGGCAACGCAGGCCAGCGGGGCGCTGATCGGGTTCTTCGCCGATGCGATCGGTAGCGCGATCTCGAACATCCCGATCAGCAGCTCCTCGGGCGGCGTGACGTTCACCTTTCGCGGCGGCCGGCCGGTGCGCACCTCCGTGTCGTCGGGACCGATCTTCGCCGAACGCGGACAGACGCTGGGCAAGGGACAGATCCTGACAGGCGCCAACGCAACCTCACTCAGCTTCTCCACCTTCCGCGGCGTGCCGCTGGACCAGCTGAACTTCAACTTCAGCCACCAGAACGTGGGTGTGCCGGCCTACGGCGATCCCTCGTTCGAAAATGACGTGATCCAGGTGCGCACGGACCTCAAGATCAACGTCTTCGTGAGTTCGTTCTTCGCCACCTACGGCCTGCTGGATCGCCTCGACGTGGGCGTGGCGATCCCGGTGGTGCGCGCCTCGCTGGACGGCACCAGTTATGGCTCCATCCAGCCGTTCGGCGGCACCTCGCCACATTTCTTCGGCACGCCGTCGGCGCCGACGCTGGCCGCCACCGGCACCAGCGAAGGGTCGAGCGTCGGCATCGGTGACATCGCGTTGCGCATGAAGGCCAACCTCTCACGCAGCGAGCAGTCGTCGTTCGCGCTGTTCGGCGACGTCCGCCTGCCCACCGGCGATGCCGACAATTTCCGCGGCGCCGGCAGCCTCACCGCGCGCGTGCTGGGCGCGTACTCGGGTCGCTACAACAACTTCTCGCCGCACATCAACGCCGGCGTGCTGGTGCGCACCGACAGCCTGCAGAACAACGCGGCCATCGCCATCATCGGCTTCGACCAGCTGATCAGCCCTTCATGGACGCTGGCCTTCGACGTGCTCACGGAATACCAGCTGGGAGACAACAAGGTGGAGTTGCCGGCCCCCGCACAACTGACGGTGCCGTTCACGCGCACCATCACGCCCACCAACATTCCGGGCACCAAGGATCACGTGGTCAGCGGTTCGCTGGGCGCCAAGTACACCACCAAGCGCGGCGTCACCGCTGTGGTGAACGCGCTGGTACCGATCAAGCTGGGTGGCCTGCAGCCGCGCATCGCGTTCACGGCGGGGCTGGAGTACGGGTTCTGAGCAGGGGCGGGCCTGGCGTCGCGTGACTCGACGCCAGACCGAGAACGGCACGAAGGCCGCACCATCCTGGTGCGGCCTTCGTCGTTTCGTGGAAGCCCGCTGGCTGCGCCGCACGCCGGGAGCGGCCCGCTCACCTGCCGAGCTCTACCATAAAATGAGCGCAGCCGCTCGGGCTTCAGCCAGCGCGCTGCGCCGCGCCGCGCGTGTGGGCAAGTCGCCGCCGCAGGCGTTGTCGAATGCGCCACGGCGAACGACCGGCGACCGCCAACCCAACCGAGGTCGTGTGCGTACCATTGGGTTGCGGCAGGTTCCGGCAGTGGAATCCGTCGCCGGCTTTCACCCTATCGGGATTCGTCATGCGATCTCTTGTCCGTCTGTCACTGCTCCTGGGCGCCGTCGGCACGGCGCTCGGTGCGCAAGCGACCGCCGCGCCGGGTGCGCTCGACTCGGTCACGCTCGGCGCGATGCGCTGGCGTGCCGTCGGTCCGGCCAACATGGGCGGCCGCGTCACCGACGTCGAAGGCATTCCGTCGCCCTCGAAGACCTTCTACGTCGCCACGGCAGGCGGTGGCATCTGGAAGACCACCAACGCCGGCACCACGTTCCGGTCGATCTTCGAGAACCAGCGCTGCGTCGCCATGGGCGACCTCGCCATCGCCCCGTCGGACACCAACACGATCTACGCCGGCACCGGCGAGCAGAATTCGCGCAACTCGATCTCGCCCGGCTGCGGCGTGTTCAAGAGCACCGACGGCGGACGGACCTGGACGCATCTCGGCCTGCCGGAGACGGAACACATCGGCCGCATCCAGGTGCACCCCACTGACCCGAACACCGTCTACATGGCGGTCCTCGGTTCGGCCTGGAAGACCAGCAAGGCGCGCGGCGTCTACAAGAGCACCGACGGCGGCAAGACCTGGACGGTGGTGAAGTTCGTCAGCGACCGCGCTGGCTTCATCGACATCCAGCTCGACCCGAGCAACCCGCAGGTCATCTGGGCCTCGAGCTACGAGCGCCTGCGCGGCCCGTACTTCCTCCAGAGCGGTGGCGCAGGCAGCGCCCTCTGGAAGTCCACCGATGCCGGTGCCACCTGGACCAAGGTGACCGGTGGCGGCTTCCCGGCCTCGAACCTCGGCCGCATCGAGATCGCGATCGCACGCAGCAACCCGAAGGTCATGTACACGATGGTCGAGGCGGACACCTTGCCGAACGCCGTCAAGGATCCGGCCAAGAAGGCGCAGACGAAGCTGAGCGGCCTGTATCGCAGTGAGGATGGCGGCGCGACCTGGACCCGCACCAACACCGAGAACGTCCGCCCGTTCTACTACTCGCAGGTGCGCGTGGACCCGAAGAACGCCGATCGCGTCTAC
>JANMON010000163.1:0-2959 GCA_031369265.1 Gemmatimonadaceae bacterium
GGGCAGTCCACCTTCATGGTGGAGATGAGCGAGACGAGTGCCATCCTGCACACCGCCACCGCGCGCAGCCTGGTGCTGCTGGACGAGATCGGCCGCGGCACCAGCACCTTCGACGGCGTCAGCATCGCATGGAGTGTCACCGAGCACCTGCACGACCGCATCGGCTGCAAGGCGGTGTTCGCGACGCATTACCACGAACTCACGCAGTTGGCCGACACGCTCTCGGCGGCGCGCAACTGGACGGTGGATGTACGCGAGGTGGGTGACGACGTGCTCTTCCTGCATCGCCTGAAGCCCGGCGGCGCCAGTCGCAGTTACGGCATCGAGGTGGGGCGGCTGGCGGGACTGCCCGCGTCTGTGCTCCTTCGCGCCCGTCAGGTGCTGGCCACACTCGAGGCGGATCAACCCACACGACGCAGCACGCCGGGCAAGGCGCGTGATTCCGAGCAGACGGAACTCTTCCTGCCACCGGCGGTCGAGGCGCATCCGCTGGTGGCGCAGTTGCGCACACTGGACGTGAATACGCTGACGCCGATCGAGGCGATCGCGCGGCTGGCCGACCTGGCGGCGCAGGCGCGTCAGGGCTGAGTGGCGGGTCAGGCTCGCGGTTCGACGCCGGGTTGACGGTGCCCGCGTTCGCGCGTGGTGCATACATTTCCGGTCCGCGCGGCGCGCTCGACCCTGCGCGCTTCCCTTCGGAGAGATGCGACCATGACGTTACGGCCCACCCTGGAAACACCTGCGATCGACCCGAACGTGACGACGGTCGACCTGTTGCGCGCGAAGGCCGATGGCCTGTATCGCATTGCCGCCGAGTGCATCCGCCAGCAGGATCGCTGCGCGCATCTGGGTGCGCTGAGCTGCGCGCAGACTGAGAAGCGCCTGGCGCAGAGTGCGGCCCGCCACTCGATCGAGGCGCTGGCCACCATGCTCGAGAGCTACGAGAAGTCGTCGTCGTCGCTCAAGGTCGAAGGCGCCGACGAGGCCTGGTGGCGCAAGGCGAACGCGATCTGGATGTCGTCGCGTGAGTTCGCACGCCGGCATAGCGGCACCGACGCGGCGTCGAAGAATCTGGAGGCACCCGACGCAGGCCGCTTCGGCGAACTGGCGCTCGACTTCGAGCTCGAGGCCTCGGCACTGCTGGCGCTGCGTCAGGCGGCCGACGCCTACCGCCAGGTCCGCCCCGAAGCGGTGTGACGCACCCGTGGAGCGCAGCGCCAACCGCGCTGCGCACGCTGGTGTCGGGTGTGGTGGATTACGCCGGCCTCTTCCCACCGGCCTCGCTCGACATGCCATCGGCAGTCGCGAATTACGCGATCTATCGCGCCAGTGACGACACCTGGATGCTGGGCCGGTTCGTGGTCCCGGCCGCGCGCCTCGACGAGTGGACCTCGGCCGTCGCAGCACTGTCGCCGGAGCATGCGCTGGCCTGGAGCGGCGCACACCTCAGCGTGCTGCTGAGCGACGAGTTCGCGCACGAGGCGACGCAGCTCACCGACTTCAACACCCGCGCGCCGTTCGGTGTGCGGATCGACGTGGTCGAGGGGCGCACACCGACCGACGATGCGGTGCTGGCGATGGCGGCCGCAATGCCTGACGACGTGATGCTGTACTGCGAAGTCCCGCATCGCAACGACCCGCTGGAGTTGTTGCAGGCGGTGCAGCGTGCGCGCGTGCGTGCCAAGATCCGCACCGGTGGCGTGACGCCCGACGCCTTCCCGTCACCGTCCGAGATCGTGCGCTTCCTGCGCCGCTGCCACGAGCTCGACGTCACCGCCAAGGCCACCGCCGGCCTGCATCATCCGTTGCGCGGCGACTATCGCCTGACGTACGACGCAAACGCGGTGCACGGCACGATGTACGGCTTCCTCAACGTCTTCCTTGCCGCCGCCGCCATCCGTGCAGGGGCTCCTGACTCCGTCGCAACCGAGATTCTCGTACTCACCGATCCTGTCGAGATCACGAGCGGTGAGCTGGGGATGACGGCATGCGGGTTCGAGATTCCTGCTGCCGCGTTGCATGCCGTTCGTGAAGATGGGCTTGTGGCGTTCGGCTCTTGCTCGTTTCTCGAGCCTGTCTCGGAGTTGCGTGACTTCTACAGCGCTTCGGCACCGTAAGGAAAGTTCACGAAGTGACCGTGTTCGGTACACGAATGCTAGCAGTGTCGCCGATTCTGCGATCGCTAAAAGTGTTCACGCGGGGGCCGCGGGGAACTGCTTTGAGGGGTCGGTGCGGGTGGTAGGGATGTGCGCGGGGGCTGAACTGCTTTTTGTAGGAACTGCTCGCGCGGGGCGGCGCCCGCTCGCGCGAGAGGCATGGCGGATTGTGGTTGTGACAATGGGAGCCGCAGCTCGTATTGGTGACGCAGTTCACAAAAAAATTGCGATGCCGAACGCGCGCTGCATCGCTCCTCTACTCACGGAGCCCCCCGCGTCCCCCGCGCTCCCCGCGTGAACATTGTTAGCGATGCAACGATCACTAGTGAAGCTTCGAGCACTGCACTGAAGCCCCCTGCGCTTCGCGCGTGAATATTTTTTAGCGATGCCTCGATGCGAGACAGCGACGAGGAAGCGCACCGACTCCACGAATAGCGAAGGCAACCGATGGCCACCAACGAAACGCACGATCCGAATCGCACCAGCTGGGTGACGAGTGCAAACGCACCGGGCACCGACTTCCCGATCCAGAACCTGCCATTCGGCGTGTTCCGGCGACGGGGGAGCGGGGAGGCGGCGCGGGTGGGGGTTGCGATCGGGGAGATGGTGCTGGATGTCGGGGCTGCAGCGACCATCGCGGCGGCGCAGTTCGATGGACATGGCAGTTGTGTCGCGGCCTGTGCACACGACTCGCTGAATGCGTTGATGGCTCTGGGACGTGCGCCGCTGACGGCGTTTCGCTCGGCCATCGCCGATGCACTCGATGCACGGAACACCGATGCGGCGACGACGCTCGGTGCGGC
>JANMON010000182.1:0-4174 GCA_031369265.1 Gemmatimonadaceae bacterium
TCACTGAGCCGCACATCGAGGGCGCCGGTGTCGGCATCGATGTCGATGATGTCGCCATTCCGCAGCAGCCCGATTGGCCCGCCGACGGCGGCCTCCGGGCCCACGTGTCCGATGCACAGGCCACGTGTGGCGCCGCTGAATCGCCCATCGGTGATCAGCGCCACCTTGTCGCCCATGCCCTGCCCATAGATGGCCGAGGTGGTGGAGAGCATCTCGCGCATGCCGGGGCCGCCACGCGGGCCTTCGTAGCGAATCACAAGCACGTCGCCGACGGCGTAGCGCTTCTCCATCACCGCCGCCATCGCCTCCTCTTCCGACTCGAACACCAGCGCCGGCCCGCTGAACACACGCGTGTGCAACCCGGCCACCTTCACCACGGCGCCGTCGGGCGCGAGGTTGCCGCGCATGCCGACCAGCCCACCGGTGGGCGAGATGGCATTGATCACCGGTCGCACGACGTCCTGGTTTGTCGGTACCACCACATCCGCCAGATCTTCGGCGATGGTACGTCCGGTCACCGTGATGCAGTCACCGTGCAGGAAGCCGCCGTCGAGCAGTGCCTTGAGCACCACCGACGCCCCGCCGATGTCGTGCACATCCTTGGCGAGGTAGCGACCGCCAGGCTTGAGGTCGGCGATCAGCGGCGTGCGCGCGAACACTTCCGCGACATCGAACAGGTCGAACGCGATGCCGGCTTCGTGCGCCATCGCTGGCAGGTGCAACGTGGCGTTGGTGGACCCACCGGTGGCCGCGACGACGGCAGCGGCATTCTCCAGCGCCTTGCGTGTCACGATGTCGCGCGGACGTGGTCCATGTTCCATCAAGCGCATCACGGCGGCGCCAGCCAACTCGGCATAACTGTCACGCGATTCCCACGCCGCCGGCGGGCTGGCCGAGCCGGGGAGTGCGAGCCCGATGGCCTCCGACACGTAGGCCATGCTGTTGGCGGTGTATTGCCCGCCGCACGAGCCGGCACCGGGGCAGGCGACTTTCTCCAGTGCAGTGAGTTCCTCGAGCGAGATCTTCCCCGCGGCGTGCGATCCGACGGCCTCGAACACATCCAGCACGGTCACGTCGCGATCGTGAAAGCGCCCGGGCAGGATCGATCCGCCGTACAGGAACACCGACGGCACGTTCAGTCGCAGCATCGCCATCATCAACCCGGGCAGCGTCTTGTCGCAGCCGGCGATGCCGACCAACCCGTCGTAGCAGTGGCCGCGCACGGTGAGTTCCACCGAATCGGCGATGGTCTCGCGACTGACCAGCGATGACTTCATCCCGGCATGCCCCATCGCAATGCCATCGGTGACGGTGATGGTGGTGAACTCGCGCGGTGTGCCACCAGCCGCCTTCACGCCGCGCTTCGCGGCCTCGGCCTGTCGCTTGAGCGCGATGTTGCACGGCGCCGCCTCGTTCCAGCTGCTCACCACACCGATGATCGGCTGCTGGATCTCCTCCGCATTCAGCCCCATCGCGTAGTAGAACGCCCGATGCGGCGCCCGCTCCGGCCCGACGGTGGCGTGACGGCTGGGAAGCTTCGACTTGTCCATGATGGCACGTCCGCATGGTTCGAGGAGAGGATGTCCCTGCATCCTCGCCGCTCCTGCCGCTCCGCGCAAGTTCTGCGACCGTGCCGGAAGCGATTTCAAACTGCGCTCCGATGACGGACGCGTGACGGTGTCGTGCAGTGTGGGGTCGTGAACAGCCTGACGCAAAGGCGCGAGGGCGCGAAGGCGCAACGCGTTCGTGACGCACTGGGAGACCTTGGACCTAGTCGAGGATCTGATGACTGAAAATGAGATCAGCCGGTTGGTCGTCGCTGCCGCAATCGAGGTGCACCGCACACTCGGAGGACCCGGACTCATCGAGTCGATCTATGAGGAGGCGCTCTGCTGGGAGCTGGCGGCGGCAGGATTGATGGTGCAACGCCAGGTGGAATCACCAATCATGTACAAGGGCATCGCGCTCTCGTCGCCGTTGCGTCTCGACCTCCTCGTGCGAGACACCGTCATCGTTGAGTGCAAGGCAACACCCAAGTACAGCAGCATCTACGAGGCGCAGGCCCTCACCTACCTACGTCTCCGCGGACTGCACCTCGCCATGGTGATCAATTTCGGAGAACGTCTTGCCAAGAACGGCATCCACCGCGTGGTCAACCAACTGAAATCATGATGATCGACAAGGCTGCAGAGACGTAGAACTCTTTGCGCCCCTGCGCCTTCGCGCCCTCGCGTCAGGCAGTTGCAGTGAGGAACAGCCGCGCGGGCGACAAATCAGGCCGACCCGAACGACACCCGCGCAGGATCCAGCGTGCCGGTGTAGAACGACATCAGCGACTGCTCGAAGATCAGGTTGAAGCGCGCGTTCACCAGCGCGCTGCCGGCGGTGACCTGGGCGGAGCGGACGACGCTCAGCTCCACCAACGTCGCGGCGCCGATGCGATAGCGCCCCTGTCCGCATTCAGCGCCAGGTCGGCCGCACGCTGCTGGGCGCGGGCGGCGGGGGCCAGACTGCTCATCGCCGCCAGCGCCTCGAGGCGAACCGCGTCGTAGTCCGACGGCACCAGGTCTCGTCCATCCACCTGGACCAACTGGCGGATCGGCTGTCGCGAGGCCGGAATCAGTTGGCCATCCGCCGACCAGATCGGCGCCGCCCCCCCGTCGTAGATCGCCTGCAACGCGTCGCCCGCATCGCGGAGTAGGGGCCACCGCTGTGACGGGTGTCTCCCACTGCGCACGATACTGCGGATCAGCTCCGCGGCGGGATCGATCGACGCCTCGCCCGCCGGCTGGGCCAGCACGGTAGCAACGGTCGTCAGGGCGACGGAGCAGACGAGCACGCAGGTCCAACCGGTCATCACGTCATCCTGGGGCAAGTGTCATGCAGCATCTATCAACGTGCGACGTGCGCGACCGGCAGCAATGGGCGTGGGTCGCGGCGGAGTACCACGGAATGACCGGAACGGCTCCGGTGTCCAACCATCGACCCTGAACCGGAGCCTCCCCTGCTCTCCGCACCACGTCTCACCCTGCTGGTCCTGCTCGCCCTCGCCACCGCGTGCGGCGACTCGACACCCGACGTCGTGACGCCCGACGCCACCACGCCGCCGAATCCCACCACGCCGGCCACGCCCAGCGAGCCCACCGCACCCACACCGACCGTCAACCAATTCCCCGGTGTCACGGCGGCCCTCACCATCAACCTGGCGGGCGCGCTGCCGGACTACGCCAACCCCGCCTGGCCAGTGCATTACGACGGCGGCGTCACGGCGCTCACCAACGCACCGCCCGACAACCCGGTCACCAACGCCGGCGCCACGCTGGGCCGAGTGCTCTTTCACGATCGTCGGTTGAGCATCAACGACGCGATCAGCTGCGCCAGCTGCCACCAGCAGGCGAACGGCTTCACCGACCCTGCGCGTCTCAGTGCCGGCTTCAACACCGTCGATCGCACCGACGCGCACTCGATGCGGCTCACCAACGTGCGCTTCTCAGCACCGGCGATGTTCTGGGATCGCCGCGCGACCTCGCTCGAACTCCAGACCACGCAACCGATCCGGAACGCGGTGGAGATGGGGTTCGACGCCGCCCATGGCGGCATCGATGCACTGATCACGAAGATGAACGGCCTGCGCTACTATCCGGAGTTGTTCCGGTTCGTGTACGGCGACACGGTGATCACGGAGTCGCGCATCCAGCGTGCGATCGCGCAGTACGTGCGCAGCGCGGTGAGCACCGACAGCCGTTTCGATCGTGCCTTTGCGGCGGCCTGGAATCCGGCGCTCCCCGATCGCGGCGTGAACGCCCCGTTCCCGTCGTTCTCACCGGAAGAGAATCGCGGCAAGGTGCTCTTCCTCACATCGCCGCAGCAGGGGGGTGGTGGCTGTGCGGCCTGTCACACCATACCCACATTCGCGTTGGCTGCGAACTCACGCAGCAACGGGCTCGATGCGAATGAGACACGCGTGTTCAAGTCGCCGTCGCTGAAGGGCGTGGCGGCCACCGGTCCGTACATGCACGATGGGCGCCTGGCGACGCTGGACGACGTGGTGGAGCACTACGTGAGCCGTGTGCAACTCGGACCGGCACTCGACAACAAGCTCCGCCTGCCGAACGGCACGCCGCTGCGCCTCGCGCTGTCACCCACGGACAAGGCGGCGCTGGTGGCCTTCATG
>JANMON010000018.1:0-7684 GCA_031369265.1 Gemmatimonadaceae bacterium
TGTGGGTCGGGGCCGTGGCCGCACCAGGTACGCTCATCTTCTCGAATTGCTGCGAGGCACCGGCCATCGGCTCGGCCTGCTCACTAACGGCCAGCAATTCCGACTCGTCTACGCAGGTCTCGATTTCGAGTCATGGTGCGAATGGGAGAGCGACCGCTGGTTCGATGATGGTGAAGGGACAGAAGAACTTCTCGGCCTGCGGCAAATTCTTTCACCTGACTCTCTCAAGCCAATCAAAGAGGGTGTCTCTGGGTTGCTCGATGGCGTGGAGGAGTCCCGCAAGCGGCAGGCCGATCTATCGAGTGTCTTGCGGGAGAATGTCCGGCAGGCCGTTGAGCATTTGCTGGATGAAGTCTCCACTTCCAACCGCACCAACGCTGAACTCTTCAAATCGCTCGACCAGCACGACGGCGACCGCAAGCTCACAGACACCGAGGCACATGAAGCCTTGATGCAAGCTTCGGTACGGGTCGTCATGCGGCTGGTAGTTTGCTTGTTCGCTGAGTCTCGCCAACTGCTGCCGGTCACTCCGCCTGCGCCTGCGCCGCTGGCAGTTGCGCGCCCAACCGCTGGACGATCAGTTGCGCGATCACTCCATCGACGCGCTGCTCGCCACCAGCACCCGCGACGACGTGGCGCGCGTCTACCGCGCGCTCGCCACGCTGCCTGCCGCGCAGCGCGAGACGTTCCTGCTGCACCACGTCGAAGGATTCAGCTACGACGCCATCGCCGAGATCACCGGCGTGGGAATCTCGGCGTGCAAGATGCGCGCGAAGCGGGCGATGGACGCGGTGCGTGTGATGCTGCGGACGGAGTCGCACGATGCCTGAGCCACTGCCGACCGACGAGCCGCGCCTGCTGTCAGCGCTGGACGCAATGCGCATCACCTCCAGCCCATCACGTGAGGACGTGGCGCTGGTGGCGGCGCGTGCCGTCCTCGCCAACGCCCCGGCCGCACGCGCCAGCACCTGGGCGGTGCGCGTGGCGGCCGTGCTCACGATCGGCGTACTGGGCGTGTGGGCACTGACGCGCGATGCCCACATTCCCGGCGGCGCGCTGGCCGTCGCCGCACCGGCCGACGCGACGCCGACCGTCAACGTCACGCCCGTGCTCGCGACGCGCGCCCGACCGATCGTGTTCGAGTTGCATGCTCCCGACGCCCGCTCGGTGCAGGTGCTGGGCGACTTCAACGGCTGGTCGCGCAATGCCAGCCGGATGCAGCGCGGCGCCGACGGACAGTGGCGCCTCACCACCCTGCTGCCGCCGGGCCGATACGTGTACGCCTTCCTGGTGGATGGGCGCCGGTTCGAACCCGATCCGACGCGTGATCGCATCGAGGATCGGGACTTCGGCGTCACCGGGTCGGAACTGGTCGTGAGCGAGGCGCCGTGATGCGACGCACGCTGCTGGTGAGCGCCTTCGCGCTGGCGACCCTGCCACTCCACGCGCAAGGTGACGCCGATCGCACCGCCCTCGAACGCATCGATGCCACGGTGCGCGATTTCGATCGCCGCGGCCTGCCCACCGAGTTGCTGCGCGCCAAGGTGGCCGAGGGCACGGCCAAGGGCGCGTCGCAGCTGCGCATCGCCGACGCGGTGGTGTTGCTGGCCGCGCGGGTCGATTCCGTCGCGCGATTGCTGGCGCCCTCGGTCAGCGTGCCGGAACTGCACGCCGGTGCCGAGGCGCTCTCGGTGGGCATCAGCGCCCCGTCATTGCGGAGCATTCGCGCGGCGGCCGGACGACAGTCGGCGGAGCCGTACTTCCTGTTCGTGATCCGGCTGGTGCGCCGCGGTGTGACGCACGAGCAGGCGGTGCGCGCCACGCGGTCGCTGATCGAGCGACAGGTGGCCGCCAGCACGTTGCTGGCGGTGGCCGATGATCTCGCTCGCGACGTGGCCAGCGGCATGGCACCGGATGCGGCGCTCAACGACCGCCTGACGCGATTGGTCGGCGGCGCCGGCACCAGTGGTCTCGGCAACACGCTCGATGGGCCGGCTCGGGGCCCGGGTGCGGGAAACCTCACCGGTGCCAGCAAGCCGCCCTGAGATGCGCACCGCGACACGCCGCACACTGCTCGCCAGCGCCCTCGCGCTGCTTCCGGCTCCGTCGCTCGAAGCGCAGCCGCGCGCGCGCGTCTCGGGGAGCGTGGAAACCGGCGCCGCCGCCATCGAGCAACCGCTCGTGCGCAGCGGCGCTGCCTTCTACATCGCGCCCGTCGCGCAACTCACCGCCCGCGACGCCACCATCGGCGCCGGCGCCGTCCTCGCCACCGGCACACCGATGTGGCAGTCGTTCCTTGGCACCGGGTTCGTGCGCAGTCCGGCGGTCCGCAACCTGCGACTGACCGGCAGCGGCCAGGTGCTCAAGACCAGCGGCCTGCTACACACGCTGCACGGTGACGCCGGTGTCGAGTGGCGAGCCAGCTCGGCGCGGAACACCGGAGTCCTGAGCCTGAACGTCGGGCAACTGAGTTACAACGGTGCCTGGTGGCGCGACATGAGCGTTGGCGCCACTGGCGTGCGCTCACGCGGTCCGGTCTCGGTGGTTCTGGACGCCAGCTACACCAACGCACAACGACCGCGCGCGCTGCAGGAGCAGATCGGCAGTCGCGAAGCCGGCGCCACGTCGCTGCAATCGCAGGTCCTGGACCTCACACCGCGCATGATCTGGGAGCGAAGCCGCCTGCGCGCGGATGCGTCGCTTGCGCTGCGCGCGGTGGAGAGCGGTGTGCGCGGCACGCGCATCGGGCCGCAGCTCTCGTTCACGTTGCAGACCACGCGGGGCCTGTCGCTGTTCGTCGGCGGTGTGCAGCGGTTGCCCGATGTGCGCTCCGGCGTTCCTGCGGGACGCAGTGCGCTGCTCGGACTGCGCGTGGAAGGCCGACGCCTGCTCTCCACGCCGGCGCGCAAGGCGAATGCACTGCCAGCGCTCCGCGTCGAGAACACGGCACTGATCGTGGATGCCGGCCCGATGCCGACCTATCGCGTCGAGCTGCGCGGCGATTTCACGAACTGGCAGCTGCGTACCTGCCATCCGCGTGGCACCCGTTACTTCGACTGTGGTGCCGCACCGGCGGCGGGCACGTGGCGCGTGTCGGTGCGCATCAACGAAGGGGCGTGGCAGCAGCCGGCCAACCTGGCGCCAGTGGCCGACGATTTTGGTTCGGTGGATGGCGTGCTGATGACCGGCGGCAAGCCCTGACGCTCAGCTGGCCCGCACTGCACGACCCGATTGCGTGCGGCTGCGCTGGCCGTCGCGCAAGGTGACGCGACCGTTGACGAGCACCGCCGTAATGCCCACCGGATAGGCGAACGGGCGTTCGAAGGTCGCCGTGTCCGCCACCCGCGCCGGATCGAACACCACCACATCCGCGTACGCACCGACCTGCAGCCGACCGCGATCGCGCAGCCGCAGGCGATCCGCCGGCACCGACGTGAAGCGCCGGATGGCGTCGGGTAACGTCAGCACCTTCCGCTCGCGTACGTAGCGACCGAGCACGCGCGGAAAACTACCCGCACCGCGCGGATGCGGACTCCCGCGACGGGTCGGCCCGTCGATCGCGAACGCGCCGCCATCCGTGCAAACCATGCCCTGCGGATGGGCCAGGATGCGCTCGAGGTTCTCCTCGCTCATCGCGAATCCTGCCATGTCCACCCGCGCATCGCTGCGACGGATCAGGCCCACCAGCGCCGCGTACGGTTCCTGGCCGACCTGCTGCGCCCATGCGCCGAGCCGCCTGCCTTCCGCCGCGCGATCGCTGGCGCTGCGCACAGCCGTGATCTGCACGTTGTCCCATCCACCCAGCAACTCGATCTTGGCACGCGTCTCGGCTTCGATGCGCGCGGCCACTGCAGGTTGCTTCAGGCGCGCCAGAAACGCCGTGGTGCCGCCGTCACGACTCCAGACCGGAAACAGGTTGGTCAGTCCGGTGGCGTAGGCGAGATAGGGATACCGGTCGAACATCACGTCCAGCCCTGCCACGCGCGCCGTGGCGATGCGCGCGAACACCGTGTCGAGAACCATCCAGTTGCGCGGGCCCTGCGTCTTGAGGTGCGAAATCTGCAACCCGCAGCGCGCGCCGCGCGCCACCGCGATCGACTCATCGATCGCCTCCAGCAACCGGTCGTCCTCGTTGCGCATGTGCGTGGCATACACCAGGCCGCGCGCCGCCAGCGGCCGGCACAACGCCACCAGTTCGTCCACGTTCGCGAACGCGCCCGGCGTGTACTCCAGTCCCGACGATGCGCCACAGGCACCGTCTGCCAGCGCACGCTCCACCATCGCCGTCATCGTGCGCACTTCCGCGACCGTGGCGCGGCGGTCGGCGTTACCCACCACCCGACCGCGCACTGTGCCAAGCCCCACCATCGACGCCACGTTGGGCCCCGGCCGCATGCGATCGAGACGCCGGAACAACCCCGCGAACCCGTCGTCCACGGCACCCGATGCACGCGAACTGCCGTCGGCACCCACCGCGATCGTCGTGATCCCCTGCCGAATCACCGACTCTGTGCGCGGATCGGCCGCCAGCGATCCATCCCCATGCGAGTGGATGTCGATGAAGCCCGGCGCCACCGCCAGGCCGCGCACATCGATCTCCAGCGCGCCGCGCTGCGCCAGCGACGCACCGATGGCCGTGATGCGATCACCGCGGATCGCGACGTCGACGTCATGCCCTTCGCTGCCGGTGCCGTCGAACACCGTCCCACCGCGCAGCACGATGTCCGCATCGTCGCGCCGACGGAGGTGAAGTGCCGGCGCCGCGACGCCGAGCAGCAGCGCACCGCCGCCTGCCACGAACGTCCGGCGGGATGTGCTCACGCCGCGCGGGACGCGGTTTCCAGCGCGGCGTTCTTGCGCCGCTTGCGTCGCACCGAGAACGGCAGCCAGAACATCCAGAGGCCCGTCAGCCACATCACGCACAGGGCAATGCCGGTCGGCAGGAACAGTCCGAGCTTGGTGATGTCGCCGAGGAAGAACGAGCCATCGTGCAGCGTCTCGATCAGGTCCGACCGGCGATAGGCCGTCTGCAGCACCTTGCCCGTGCCCAGATCCACCTGCACTTCCCAGTCCCCCGCCACGGTCACCTTCGCCAGTCCGCGATCCGCGCGGATGTCCATGCGCGTGATGTCATCCCAGCCCGTGACGCGCAGCGATGGCACCGAGCGCACCGCAGCGACGATGGCTTCCAGGTCCACCTGCGGTGTGGTGCCGGTGCCCCGGATCTCCGCCGGTTGCACGAATGTCCACTGCTTCTTGACCTGCAGCAGCACACCGCTGCCGATGATCACGGCAACGGGCAGCGCGATACCAAGCGTCACCCAGTAGTGGACGCGACGCGTGAGAACGTTCAGGCGCACGATCGGCCCAGGGTCGATGGTGAGGCGTGCGGACGGCGCGCCGGTTTGGACGGGGTGCCCGCGTGGGATATATACGTACCCGCTCCGGTGAGTGTTGTCCCCACGCCACGCCACACGATGACCGACGTCCAGCCGCCTGCGCAAAGCCACCACGACAGCACCGATGCGCTCGACCTGCTCTGGTTCTGCCAGCTCGCCGCGGATGGCGAATTCCTTGGCGCCGGTCCACTGCGCAGGCCCACGCTGCCGTATCTCGCAAGCCTCGTCGAGACGGCCGGTGAGATGGGATTCAGCAGCCTGCTCACGGCGACCAACTTCCACGCCGAGCATGATGCGTGGACGGCGTCGATTGCGACGCTGGCGCAGACGCGTGGTGCCGGACTGCTGGTCGCGGTGCGACCGGGCATGTTCCATCCCGCGATCTTCGCCAAGATGGCATCCACCGCCGCGGCACTGTTTCCCGGCCGGCTGCGCATCAACATCGTCACCGGCTCCAATCCCGCCGAGAACGCGATGTATGGCGACGTGGAATCGCACGACACGCGTTATGCGCGCACTCAGGAGTTCGTGCACCTGGTGCGTCGGTTGTGGACGGAACCGGTGGTCGATCACGACGGCACATTCTATCGCACGTCGGGCGCGGTGCTGGAGCCCAAGCCGTCACCGATGATCCCCATCTACTTCGGTGGCCACAGCGCACCCGCACAACGCATCGCCGCCGACCTGGCCGACGTCTACCTGGTGTGGGGTGACACGCTGCCGGCGATCGCGGCGCGCGTGGCGAGCATGCGTGCCGTCGAGGCAGCCGCCGGTCGCAGCGTGCGCATCGGACTGCGGGTGCACGTCGTGGTGCGCGAAACTGAGGCTGAGGCGTGGCAGGCCGCGGAGCGTTTGATCAGCCGCATCGATCCGGCGGTGCGCGCGGCCTTCGTGGCGGCGTCGGGCAGCGCCGATTCGGAAGGACAGCAGCGGCAGCGCGCGCTGGCGTCCGGCTCGTCGCTGGTGGTCGAGGACAATCTCTGGGCCGGCGTCGGCCTGGCCCGCACCGGCGTCGGCGTCGCCATCGTCGGCGATCCGGCACAGGTCGAGGCCAAGCTGCGCGCCTATCAGGCACTGGGCATCTCGACCTTCATCCTCTCCGGGTATCCACATCTCGAGGAATGCCGTCGCTTCGGCGAACTGGTGATGCCCCGGCTGCGCACACCCGTTGGTGCGGCGGGCGCGCGAGCCCATGCGCGCAGTGGCGTGGCACCGGTCACGTGAGCCAGCCTGCAAGCGGAGAAGCGCCGGCGCTGCTGCGCGTCGTCGGTCGATGGGACATGGTGGCGCTGGTCATCAACGGCATCGTCGGCGCCGGCATCTTCGGGCTGCCGCAGAAGGTGCACGCACTGCTCGGTGCATGGGGCCTGCTGGCGATCGTCGCCTGCGCGGTGCTGATGGGCTTCATCGTCGCCTGTTTCGCCGAAGTCAGCAGCCGCTACACGCAGACCGGCGGTCCGTACGTCTACGCCGCCGATGCGTTCGGTCCGTTCACCGCGTTCGTGGTCGGCTGGTTGCTCTGGCTGGCGCGCGTGACTGGGCTGTGCGCGATCACCGGGGTGCTGGCTGAATATCTCTCATTCCTCGTGCCGCCCGTGGGCGCAGGATTGCCACGAGGCATTCTGGTGTGCGGCGTGATCGGTGGACTGGCCTGGTTGCATGTGCGCGGCACGCGCGGTGCCACACGCTTCGGCAGCGTGATCACCATCGCCAAGCTGGCGCCGCTGTTCCTGTTCGTGATCGTTGGCCTGCCGCACGTGGACATCGCCCGTCTCGACTTCGCGGTGCAACCGCAAGCGGCCAACTTCTCGTCCGCCGTGCTGCTGCTCGGCTTTGCGTTCGTGGGCTGGGAGACGGCGCTGGTGGCGGCCGGCGAGATGCGCGATCCGCGTCGCGACGCACCGTTTTCGCTCGGCGTCGGGCTGGCCGGCGTGGCGGCGCTCTACGTCGGCATCCAGGCGGTGTGCATCGGCACCCTTCCCGCACTCGGCGAGTCGCAACGTCCGCTGGCCGACGCCGCGCTCACCTTCCTCGGTCCGGCCGGTGCCACGCTGATCGTCGTCGGTGCGGTGATCTCGATGCTCGGCACCATCAACGGCGGCGTGCTGGCCATCTCGCGCATTCCGTTCGCGATGGCCGAGGCTCGACAGCTTCCCCGGGTGGTGGCTGCCGTGCACCCGGTGTACCGCACGCCAGTGCTGGCCATCCTCGCCTCCTGCGCGGTGGTGCTGCTGCTGACGCTCACGCGCGGGCACATCTACCTGCTCACGATCAGCACCATCTCG
>JANMON010000202.1:0-1966 GCA_031369265.1 Gemmatimonadaceae bacterium
GTGGCCGGCAAGGTCGGCCTCGAAGCGCCGCTGAACGACGAGAATTCGCAGTACCTGAAGGTGAAACGGTCCAAGCTGGGCCACCTGCCATTCACAGCAACACCCAATGCCTGAGTTCATCGGATCACCGGACGGCACCGGCCGCCGCGTGGCGGTCGTCGTCAGCCGCTTCAACGAGACCATCACGCAGGCGCTCGGCGAAGGGGCCGTGGCGACGCTGGTGGAATGCGGCGTGGACTTCAACGACATCGACGTGGTGGTGGTCCCGGGAGCGTGGGAACTGCCGACCGCGCTCCGCGCGCTGCTCGGCACCGCGCGCTACGACGCCGCGGTGGTGGTGGGTGCGGTGGTGCGCGGCGACACACCGCATTTCGAGTTCGTGGCCGGCGAGACCTCGCGGGCGATCATGCAGCTGGGCACCGATTTCGAGGTGCCGATCGGGTTCGGGCTCCTGACGACGGATACCATGGCGCAGGCCGAGGCACGCGCCGGGGGTGAACATGGCAACAAGGGCCGCGATGCCGCGCTGGCGGCCCTCGAGATGGCCGACCTGCTCGCCCGGCTGGATTCCATCGACGAGGGGCTCGATGGCGAAGCCGAGGCTTGAGACTCGCGCGCGGTCCCGCGCGCTGCAGGCGGTGTATGCGTGGGATGTGCGCGGCCGGACCGATCCGCTGTCGTCCGTCGCCCGCACGGTCTGGGACGACATCGGGATCCCGCGCGACGAACGCCTGTTTGCGTCGGTGATCATCGCCGCGGTGGAGAAGGACCTCGACGTCATCGACCGCGACCTCGAGGCCATCACCACCAACTGGCGCATCGACCGACTGGGTGCGATCGAGCGGTGCGTGCTGCGCATCGCCGCCGCCGAACTGCGGCAGATGGAAACGCCGGCCAAGGTGGTGCTGCAGGAAGCGGTGCGGCTGGCCGAGCGATTCGGCTCGGAGCAGAGCGCCAAGTTCGTGAACGGCGTGCTGGATGCGCTGGCGCGGCGCCTCGAGAAGCTCTGAGCCGTGCGACTGCTCGTCATCAACTGGCTGGATCGGGAGAACCCGCAGGCGGGCGGTGCGGAGACGCACCTGCACGAGATCTTCGGGCGCCTGGCGCAGCGCGGGCATGACGTGACGTTGCTCTGCAGCGGCTGGAAGGGTTGTCAGCCGCACGCGATGCTCGACGGGATGAAGGTGGTGCGCGTCGGCAGCCGGTGGGATTTCGCGCTGTACGTGATCAAGGCCTACCGCGCGCTGCGACGCGCGGGCGGCTTCGACGTGGTGATCGAGGACATCAACAAGCTGCCGCTGTTCACGCCCTTGTGGGTCAAGGAGCGGGTGGAGGTGGTGGTCCCGCACCTCTTCGGCTGGACGGCGTTCCGGGAAGCCGGGTGGGCGGTGGCGGGGACGGTGGTGGCGGCCGAGCGGGCGATTCCGCTGGTCTACCGGCGGTGTGATTTCACCGCGATCAGCGAGAGCACTCGCAGCGACCTGCTGGCCCGGGGCGTCCCGGTGGAGCGGACGCGCGTGATCTATTGTGGCATCGACAGCCAGACGTTCACGCCCGCCCCCGAGGAGCGATCTCCAACCCCTGTCATCGCTTACGTGGGTCGGCTGCGCCGCTACAAGGGTGTCGAGCTCATCCTCGAGGGTGTGGCACGGATGCGGGACCGCCGGGTAGAGGTCGAGATTGCAGGAACAGGGGAGGATCGTCCCCGACTCGAAGCCCTCGCGGCGTCGCTTGACCTCGGCCGACGCGTGCGGTTTCTTGGATTCGTGAGTGAGGCGGAGAAGTCCGCCTTGCTCCGTCGAGCGTGGATCGTGAGTCTCACCTCCCCGAAGGAGGGGTGGGGCATCACGAACCTGGAGGCGGCGGCGTGCGGGACGCCAGTGGTGGCGTCCGACTCCCCGGGCCTGCGCGAATCAGTGCTGGATGGGCGAACGGGATTCCTCGTGAAGCATGGCGATGTCAGTGC
>JANMON010000205.1:0-14454 GCA_031369265.1 Gemmatimonadaceae bacterium
ATCGCTGTCGCACATTCGCCTTGCATTCGCGGAACGGGTGATCCGGGAATGGATTCTTCCCGCAGGACGCTGTCGGAAGAGAGCGACACGGAGTTCGACCGCAGTCGCAGGTGGTGAGCTCGCTGGCCATCACTGACGCGCTCCAGAGGAGAGGCACCTGAGTTGGACCCGTCCAACGAGGGCAAGAGCGAAGGCAAGATCGGGAACTACGCTCGATTCGAACCAAGACTGTCTTCGATCACCAGCGGTGGGATCCCCGTGCCATGTGGAGACACATTGCACGGGGATTCGCACATCCGGCATCGACGTTCCACGCATCATCGCGGCTCGACGACCGCAGGTGCCGCCGAGGTGACGGCGCGGCTAAGGTGGGCATGATTCCTCTCCGTGCGCATTCCCACTGACGATATGCTGCAGATCCATGTCGTCCACGACGCCGCGCAGGTCGCATCCGTCCGCGAACTGCTGCGCGAATACCAGGCACAACTCGGCATCAGCCTCGACTTCCAGCATTTCGAGGCGGAACTGGACGGCCTGCCCGGCGCGTATGCATCGCCAGCCGGTCGGCTGCTGCTGGCGACCCACGAAACCATGGCGGTGGGATGCGTGGCGCTGCGTCCCGTCGGCGATCACCGCTGCGAGATCAAGCGCCTGTTCGTGCGGCCCGCCGCACGCGGATTGGGTTTGGGACAGGCGCTGCTGGATCGCATCGTCAGCGAGGCGCGCGACGCCGGCTACCGCGGCATCGTGCTCGACACCTTGCCAACGATGCTTGCCGCGCAGCAGATGTACGTGCGCGCCGGCTTCACCGACATCCCGCCGTACACCACCAATCCGGTTTCCGGTGCGCGATTCCTCGGCCTCGACTTTCCCGACGCTGATGGTCGACTCCGAGCGACAGCACGCTGAGCAACGTCCAACAGTCGGTGCCCTTTTTCGGTGTGCGCGAGATCCAAGCCGCACTGCGGCTCTACGTCGATGGTCTCAGTCTCACGATCACCACCCGCTGGACGCCGGACAGTGATCGCGTGGCGTGATCACCGAGACGCCATTGGTGGGCAAGGCAATGCGGGTGGTGTCGAATTACCGCACCACCACCTGTCCCGTCATGCCACCGTGCAGCGTGCAGTCGTAGGTGAAGTCGCCCGCGGTGGGGAAGACGCGAGCCACCGTGGTGGCACTGCTGTTCGGCACATTGCTCGGCGTTCCCGCGGCGGTGCGGAATGCCACGTTGTGCACGACCGAGCCGAAGGTGTACGACACGGTCGCATTGCGCGCGACGATCACGGTTGGTGGTGTGAACGCGAGATCGTTGCCGGCCGTGACGGTGGCGGTCGTCGCGAGGGTGCCAGTGACGGTCACGGTGGTGGTGGTGGTGGCGGTCACCCCATCGCGTGTGAGTGACACGGTGATGGTGGCGGTGCCTGCGCCAAGGGCCAGTAACGCACCGCTGGGCTGCACTTCGGCGATCGCGTTGGACGACGTGCTGTAGGTGTAGCCGCTGGCGCCGCTGATCACGCGACCGTTGGCGTCGAGTGCGGTGGCGACGAGCGTGGTGGTCGCGCCGGCGGCAAGGGCGAGACTGCTGGCCGGGAGGCGGATCGTCGAGAGCGTCTGTGCGCCGCCACTGGGTGGCGTGGTGGGCTGGCCATCGCCACCTCCACCACAGGCGGTGATCGCGAACAACAGGCCGGCGCCGAATGCGGCGATGGATTTCATGGTGACCTCCGAGTCGATGAGCCGATCGATCGAGCCGCGTACGTGGTTGGTTGACCGCGCGGAGTGGGCGGTTATTCCCTGCGCAGGCACCCGGGCGGCTGGCGCGTGCCGGCATCCCTCGCGATCGTTCACGCCGTGTCGTCTCCCTGCCGTGCACCGTGACCGGCGCTCGCCGGGATCCATTCCTTTCGCATCCTTGCGCAGGACATCGATGCCGGAATTGCATGACCCTGCGGCGGCGGACGGCGTCCCCTTCGACCTCGAGGCATCGCTCGAGGTGCTGCGGCGCACACCCGCTACGCTGTCGGCCATGCTGGCTGGCATCAGCGCCACCTGGCACGACGCCACGGAGGGCGGTGACTCGTGGAGTCCGTACGTGATCGTCGGACACCTGATCCACGGCGAGAGCACCGACTGGCTGCCGCGGGCGCTGGTCATCCTCGCGCAGGGCGCGTCGCGTCGCTTCGAGCCGTACGACCGCTTCGCGCAATTTCATGAAAGCGAGGGCAAGAGACTCGACGCGCTGCTGACGGAATTCGCCACTGCGCGCGCGGGCAACCTGCACACGCTCGGGCAGCTCGCGATCACGCCGGCGCAGCTGCAACTGACCGGTGAACATCCCGTGTTCGGCACCGTCACCCTGTCGCAACTGCTGGCCTGCTGGGTGGCGCACGACCTTGGGCACATCGCGCAGATCGCACGTGTGATGGCGAAGCAGTATCGCGAGGCGGTTGGGCCGTGGCGCGCATACCTGCCGGTGATGGATCGCTGACGTCGGCCAGCGCTGGCCGGCGCGACGGACGTGTCGCTGGCGGCGATATGCGCCTAAGTTCGGCGATCCTCTCAGCGTGCACACCCGACCGGCGGTCGCCGTCTCCGACCGCATGCCCGAGGCAAGACCCAGCGCATGGCGCCACAATCGTCCGACGACCTCGCGTCACTGTCACCGCTGCTCGATCAGGCGCTGACCCTGACTGGTACGGCACGCATCGAATGGCTCGACGCACTGGCGCAGGCGCAGCCGGAAGTGGCACGGAAACTCCAGGCCGTGCTGGCCTCGGAGGCGTCACTGGATGCACGCCGATTCCTCGACGATGGCCCGGGCGCCGCGCTCGCGGGCAGTGCGATGACGGGACGCCGCATCGGCGCCTACACGCTCGACCGCCCGCTGGGTCAGGGCGGCATGGGCAGCGTCTGGCTCGCCCGTCGCAGCGATGGGCGCTACGAAGGCGTCGCGGCGGTGAAGCTGCCGCACCTCTCACGACTCTCCGCCGACGGCGTGCGCCGCTTCCAGCGCGAAGGCAGCGCGCTGGCGCGCCTCACGCACCCGAACATCGCACGCCTCACCGACGCCGGCGTGACCGACGATGGCCAGCCCTACCTGGTGCTGGAATACGTCGAAGGGACACGCATCGACCAGTGGTGCGACGAGCGCCGACTGACGGCCGACGCGCGACTGGTGCTGTTCCAGCAGGTGCTGGCGGCGGTGGCGCACGCGCATGCGTCACTGCTGGTGCATCGCGACCTCAAGCCGTCGAACATCCTCGTCACCGCCGACGGCACGGTGAAGCTGCTCGACTTCGGCATCGTCAAGCTGCTGGAGACGGCGCCTGACGGCACGGAGATCGGTGAGCAGACGGCCGCCGGCAGCGGGCCGCTGACTCCGGAATACGCGGCGCCGGAACAGGTGCTGGGCGGCAGCATCACCACCGCCACCGACATCTATGCGCTCGGCGTGCTGCTCTACGGCGTGCTGGCGGGGCGTCATCCAACGATCGGCGATTCGCGCCTGCCGGTGGACGTGATGCGCGCGGTGTCGGAGACGCAGCCACGCCGTCTCAGCCTGTCGGTGAGCGAGTCCGCCGCCGGTGCGCGCAGTGCGACGGCGGAGCGCCTGCGGCGTGCCTACGCCGGTGACCTGGACATGATCCTGGCCAAGGCGCTGGAGAAGGATCCGGCGCAGCGCTACGACTCGGTAATCGCCTTCGCCGACGACATCGGTCGCTACCTGCGGCACGAGCCGGTGCGCGCGCGGCCGGCGTCGGCGGGGCATCGGCTGCGCAAGTTCGTGCGCCGCAACCGCGCTGCGGTGGCCACGGCGTCGCTGGTGGCGGTGGCGCTGGTGACCGCCACGGTGATCACTGCGCGTCAGTCCATCGTCGCGCGCACGGAGCGCGACGAAGCGCGCCGGCAGCGCGACCTGGCCCAGCTCGAGGAGCGTCGTGCGACGGCGGCCAACGGCTTCCTGCAGACACTGGTGCAGGCAGTGCCCACCGGTGTGCCATTCACGCCGGCCAGCCTGATGTCGCGCGCGCGGACGTTGCTGGAAGCCGATTACGCCAGCGATCCGCGCTTCGCCACGCGCATGATGCTTGACCTCGCGAGCACCTTCGCCGCCATCGACGATGCGGCCAACGAACATGCGCTGCTGGTGCGGGCCAGTGAACTGGCGACGCGTGCCGGTGACCGGGAGTCGGAGGCGCGCGCGCAATGCGGGCTGGCACTGTGGGTGTCGCGAGACCCGGACAGCACCGTGATCGCGACACCGTTCGCCGATGCGGGTGAGCGCGCCATCGCCGCGATGCAACCGCCCACCGCCCGCGCGCAGGTGCCCTGCCTGCTGGCGCGCGCGCGCATCGTCGGTGAACTCGGCCCCGCCGACCGCGCGCTGACCTACGCCGAACGTGCGGTGCGCATCGCCGAGGCGGCGGGAGACACGTCGTCGGCCGCCTTCGCCGCGTTGCTCGGTGAACTCACGGACACCTACCACAACAACAATCGCATCCGCGACGCGTACCTCACCGCCCGTCGCTGGGGTGCGACGCTGGAACGCACCGGTCGCGGGAGCAGCGTGCCCATGTTGCGCGCCAGGCAGCGCACCGCCACCGACCTGCGCGACCTTGGCGAGATGCTGGCCGCCGATTCGCTGCTGGGTGGTGTGGTGTCGCTGGCCCGCCGCATCGACTCCACCAGCATTCCGCCCTACGTGTCGGTGCTGGCGGGTGAAATCGCCAAGGGGCTGGGCATGGCCGATTCTGCGATCGCGGTGCTGGAGCGCGCGATCACCGATGCACGTCGCTCCGGGGACACCTTCCGCACTGCCTGGGCCACCTCGCAGCTGGTGACGACGCTGGCGGACGATGGCCGAGTGCCGCTGGCGCTGGTGCGTCGGGAGGAGTTCGCGCGGACCGGCACCACGCTGGGTGGCGGTGTGTTGCCGATGCTCGATGCCCGCATCGACATCGCCCGCGGCGAACCGGCGCGCGCGTTGCCTGCCTTCCTCGCGTCACTCAAGGAGCGCGGCTTTCCCGACGGTCGCGGGGCACCGCCGTTTCATCGCATCGCGTATCACGCGGCGCGGGCGGCGCTGGCCAGCGGTGATCCGCGCATGGCCGACACCCTGGCCGGCCATGCGGTGCGCCTCGAGCGGCTGATGGGGCATGATCCCAGTCGCAGCGCCGACATCGGCCTTTCGATGCTGGTGCGGGCGCGGGCGCGCCTGGCGCTGGGTGACACCGCGGCGGCCCGTTCCGCCCTCGACACGGCGCGCACGGCGCTGCAGCACGGCCTCGGATCGGGCCATGTCACGAGTCGTGACGCCGACGCCCTGGCTCGGCAGATCGGGGCGCGCTGAAGGCTGCCGAACACGGGGCGATGGAACGCCAGGAGCCCGCAATCGTCTTTTCCTGCAAGTCCGCACCGGGGTGCCGACGCCGGCACCCGATTCCCGAGCCCCACAGGAGTTTGTGACCGCGTCGATCTCGCATCTGCTCCGCACTGCGTCCACCGGCGATGCCGATGCCGCCGGGGCGCTGTTCACCGCGCTGTATCGCGAGCTGCACCTGCTGGCCGAGCGACAGCTGCGGATCAATGGCGGCAACCTGACGCTGGGCACCACCACGCTGCTGCACGAGGCCTACCTGAGCATGCGCGCCAGCGAGGGTGACCGGTTTCCCGATCGCGCGCATTTCCTGGCCTACGCCTCGCGCGCCATGCGCGGCCTGGTGATCGACTACGCGCGCCGCCGGCAGGCGAAGAAGCGCGGCGGCGAGTTCCACATCACGTCAGCAGACACCGATGTCCCCGATGGTGCGGTGGTGTTCGATCCCGGCCCGCTCGAGGAGCTGTCGGACGCGCTCGACACCCTTGCCACGGCCGATGCCGCGCTGGCCGAGCTGGTGGACCTGCACTTCTTCGCCGGCTTCTCGTTCGTCGAGATCGCACAGCTGCGGGGCGTGTCGGATCGCACCGTGCAGCGCGACTGGCGGAAGGCGCGGCTGCTGCTGCACCACACGCTCCAGCAGTTGCAATGAGGCCGGCCGCGACCGCTCGCGTCGGCTGACGGGGAGGGGCAGTGATGTGGTGACCCGCATGTAGTTTCCGGCATCGACGTCACCCGTCCCCGATGCCAGGAACAGTCAGTGGCTCTCCGCGGAATGCCCCGTCACCTGCTCGCCGGCGCACTGTTCGGCGCCGCCCTCGCCGATCCTGCGTCGGCACAGCCCGTCGTGCGCACCGCCAACGGCAGCGTGGCCGGCGCGACACTCGCCACCGGCGTGTCGCTGTTCAAGGGCATCCCGTTCGCGGCACCGCCGGTCGGTGACCGGCGCTGGAGACCGCCGCAGCCGGCCGCCAACTGGCCGGGGGTGCGACCGGCAACGCGCTTCGGACCGCAGTGCATGCAGGCGCGCCTCTTCGCCGACATGGTGTTCCGCAACGAAGGCACCGGCGAGGACTGTCTCTACCTCAACGTCTGGTCACCGGCGCCGGCCGCCGGGTCGCGGTTGCCGGTGCTGGTGTACATCTACGGCGGCGGCTTCGTGGGGGGCGATGGTTCGGAGCCACGCTACGACGGCGAGAACATGGCCAAGCGCGGCATGGTGGTGGTCACGATGAGCTATCGGCTCGGCATCTTCGGCTTCTTCGCGCACCCGGGGCTGTCGGACGAGTCGCCGGTGAAGGCGTCCGGCAACTACGGGTTGATGGACCAGGTGGCGGCGCTGCGGTGGGTGAACGCGAACATCGCCGCGTTCGGTGGTGACCCGGCACGGGTGACGATCGCCGGCGAGTCGGCCGGGTCGTTCTCGGTCTCCGAGCTGATGGCGTCACCGATGGCGCGCGGGTTGTTCGCCGGCGCAATCGGGGAGAGTGGTGGCGCATTCGGCACCACGCTGCGCGTGCAGTCGCGCGAGGCGATGGAACAGAACGGCGTGAAATTCGCGACGGCCGTCGGTGCCCCGACGCTGGCGCAGCTGCGCGCGCTGTCGTCGCACGAATTGCTGGCGGCGGCCTCGCAGCGCGGCATGCCGTCGTTCTCGCCCGGTGTGGATGGTGCGTTCCTCACGCAGGCGCCGGAGGCAGTCTTCGCTGCCGGCCAGCAGGCGAAGGTGCCGCTGCTGGCGGGATGGAACTCGGAAGAGTCGAGTGGCCGCGGCCTCGCACCGGCACTGACCGAGGAGAGCTTCATGTCGTCGCTGACGCGAATTTTCGGTGCCCGCGCCGCCGATGCGCGTGCGGCATATCCGGGTACCACGCCGATGGAGATCGCGCGTGCGGCCACCGACCTCGCCAGCGATCAGTTCATCGGCTACGGCACCTGGAAGTGGCTGGAGGAACACGGTCGCAGCGGACAGCCGGTGTATCGCTACTTCTATGCGCGCGCCCGGCCACCGCTGCCGTCAGCGACGCCGCCTGCAGCATCCGCCACCGAGAATCCAAGGGCGAACGTGCCCGCCGGCGCGGCGCATTCGGCCGAGATCGAGTATGCAATGGGCAACCTGGCCCGCAACACTGCCTTCGGCTTCACCGCCGAGGATCACGCGGTGTCGACGACGATGATGTCGTACTTCGTGAACTTCGTGAAGAGCGGCGACCCGAATGGTGCGGGCGTGCCGGCGTGGCCGCTCGGCCGGCCCGATGCGAGCGGCACGGTGATGCGGATGCGCATCGACGTTGAGTCGAAGGCGGAGCCGGAGCCTCGGTCGCGCTATCTCTTCCTGCAGCAGGCGTTCACGGTGCGGTGAGCCGAGTCGCTCACGGCGTCACCGGCAGCCTCGCCTCGGCAATCGGCACATTGAACGGGTCGCACCAGAGCAAGACGTACAGGTAGGTCACGCCAGGCGGCAGCGAGAACACATACTCCTGTCGCCCGCTGATGCTCTTCAGTGCGCCGATCCGCAGTGGCATGCCGACGTTCGGGTTGGTGCGGGTATTGAGGTAAACGACGGGACCTGGCAGTTGTGTGGTCTGAAAGTCGTCGGAGAACACCAGCCGACCGATGCCATTCGCGCGGGTCAGCGTGACGCTGCCGGACGTCGCGTATCCGGTGCGGACGAATCGGCCGCTGATGCCATCGCCCATCGGGATCACGGCCTCGGGTTCCGGGGCCATCGCGTCGGGCGCGGTGGGTGGCACTGGGGACGAGCAGCCTGCGATCGCCGCGGCCAACAGCAGCGTGTTACGGATGCGGTGCATCGGTGGTGCTCCAGGTCAGGTGTTGCAGATCGGTGACGGCGTGGCCGCCGGTTTGGTCGGTGTCCTGCATCACGCCAATCGCGGCCACCCGGACCTCTCCCGTGCCCCAGAGGCGATGGTAGTCCGCCACCGGATCGACCATCGCCATCTGCCACCCGGTGCCCGGGTCGGCCGAAGGCATGCCGATCACGCGCAGGTCGCGCGCGACATGACTGGGGCGCGGCGTCGGTGCGCTCGCCCTGCGGTCGAGTGAGTAGAACAGGGTCCGCGGGCGTGCGAAGAGTCGGCGTGGCGACTCGAAGACCACGAACACGCGCAGCGGTGCATCGTCGGTGTCGGCGTGCGTGAGGTCGGCTTCGGGCGGCGCCGATTCCACGCGAACGCTCCACGAGAGCGCGGCAGCGGCGAGTGGTCGCGAGGTCGGAGCATCTCGCACCATGAACCCCGCCTGCCCCTGGCCGGCGATGCGAAGGAATCGGATCCCGGCCGAGTCGATCACGGCGGTCGCCGGTGCGGAGAAGCCTCGCACGGCGTGCATGCGCCATCCCTCCGGCACCGGTGTGCCGTGCGCGGCGCGGCGAAGGTCGAGCAGGTCGACGACGTGTCCGGGCGGCCCGAGAAGGGCGCAGGCGAAGGCGATGACACCAAGCATGCCTGCCTAACGCCAGCATCCGCCGATCGGATCTCCGACCGGCGGTCTGGCCCGTCTCAGCGGCGCGCTGGCACCGGCTTCGCCGGCCACAACACGCCCTGGTCCGCCTTCACCACCGGCTTCAGCCCCTTGTACACGAAGCGCTGCAACCGCTTCCCCTCGTAGGTCTCGGTGGTGAAGATGTTGCCCTTCGAGTCGGTGGCGATGGAGTGCACCGCGAAGAACTGCCCGGGCTGACGGCCACCGTCGCCGAACTGCGTGAGGATCTCCAGGCTCTGGCGATCCATGATGTAGACGCGTTCGTTCTTGCCGTCAGCGAGGTACATGTACTTCTGCTGCGGATCGCGCGAGAAGGCGATGTCCCACACCGCGCCATCACCGAGCGTCTTCGGGGCGATGCGCACCTCCTTCACGAACTTGCCGTCCTTGCTGAACACCTGAATGCGGTTGTTCACGCGATCGCAGACGTACACCAACCCATCGGGTGTGGGCTCGGCGCAGTGTACCGGGGTGCGGAACTGCGGGATCAGCGGTCGCTCGGGAATGTACGGGCCGTAGTTCGAGTCGCTCGGCACGTTGCCGTAGGCACCCCAGAAGCGCTTGATCGCGCCGGTGTTCATGTCCAGCACGGCCACGCGACGGTTGCCGTAACCGTCGGCCACGTAGGCTTCGTTCGCCTTGGTATCGAACGACACCTTCGCCACGCGGCCGAACGAATCCATCGACTTCGAGTCGGCGCGACGACCGGGGACGCCGATCTGCTGCAGGAACTTGCCATTGTGCGTGAACTTCAGGATGTGCGAATCGAATCCGATGGCGCGCGCGGAATCGGGCGTGCCGTTGCCGCCGATCCAGACGTTGTCGAGATGATCGATGGCGATGCCGTGATTGCTGCTGGGCCAGGTGTAGCCCTCGGCCGGCCCACCCCACGAATTCACCAGGTTGCCCTCGGGGTCGAACTCCAGCACCGGTGGCGCCGACGAGCAGCAGGGCCCCACCAGCGGATACCCGCCCTCGGTGCGCGCGTTGAGCGTGGCCGCGCCGCGATGCACGATGAACACATGGTCGCGTGAGTCGATGCCGAGTCCGATCACCATGCCCAGCAGCCACCCGTTGGGCAGTGGCTTGGGCCACATCGGATCGACTTCGAACGACGGGGCAGTGACCGCCGTGCGTTCGAGTGCCGTCGCCAACTGACGCTGCCCGACCACCAGCGAGACGATCACCGCACCGAGCACCGGCACCGTCCAGGGCATCCGCTTCCGTGGCATCGCGAGTCTCCGATCCTGGCGTGTGGGTCCGACCATCGCATTCCGTCCGGCACACCGCGCGAGCATCTCCCGGCGACAGGGTGCGAAACTGCGAGCAATGCTATATCTCACCGCAATGATGCACCAGAGAGCGCGGCAGGTGACGGCACGAGTGTCGGGGACTGTGTGGCACGACGCATGGCGTCTGGTGTGCGTGCTGCTGGTGTTGCTGCTGGCGTCGCCGCCGCTGCGCGCGCACGAGATTCCGCAGCGGGTGGCGATCCGTGGTTTCGTGGAGCAACAGGGTACCACGCTGCGCCTGATGCTGCGAGTGCCACTGGAAGCGATGCGCGACACCGATTTTCCGTTGCGCGACGATGGCTCACTGGACCTGGTGCGTGCGCGCACGCTGCTGCCCGAGGCCGCGCAGGTGTGGCTGGTGAATGCGATCACGCTGACGGCCGATGGTCGCACGTTGCCGGCACCGAGGATCACCGGCACACGGCTCGCACTGCCCGCCGATCGCAGCTTCGATGGCCTCGCCACCGCGCGCGCTTCATTCACCACACCACCGCTGGAGTCGGAGATCATCCAGTGGCAACAGGTGCTGTTCGACGTGGCGCTGGAGTACACGCTGCCGTCAGCCACCGCCACACTGGTGCTGCGCCCCGACCTCGCCACGCTCGGCATCCGCACCACCAGCGTGCTGCACGTGGTGGATGCGGAAGGCGGAGCGCGGACGCTGACCTACGACGGCAATCCCGGTGCGGTGGCGCTCGACCCGGCGTGGTACCAGACCTTCGCGCAGTTCGTGCGCACCGGGTTCGGACACATTCTCGGCGGTTTCGATCACCTGTTGTTCGTGTTCTGCCTGGTGCTTCCGGTGCGCCGGTGGCGCGCGCTGATCACGATCGTGACCGCCTTCACGCTGGCGCACTCGCTGACGCTGGCGGCGGCGGTGCTCGGCTTCACGCCGGGCGCGCTCTGGTTTCCGCCGCTGGTGGAGGTGTTGATCGCGGCGTCGATCGTCTGGCTGGCGATCGAGAACGTCGTGCTGCCCGACGAAAGGCTGACGGCCCGGTGGCCGGTGGCGTTCGGGTTCGGCCTGGTGCACGGCTTCGGCTTCTCGTTCGCGCTGGCCGACACGCTGCAGTTCGCCGGCGGCAACCTGGCCAGCGCGCTGCTGGCCTTCAACGTCGGCGTCGAGCTCGGCCAGCTGACGGTGCTGGCGGCTGCCCTGCCGCTGCTCTGGGTGGTGCGGCGCTATGCCGGCGCGGGGCGCGAACGGTTGGTGACGATCGTTGGCTCGGTGATCGTGGCGCACTCCGCCTGGCACTGGATGGTGGAGCGCGGGACGGCACTGGCCGCGCATCGCGACGCGCTGGCCTGGCCAGCGCTGGACGCCCGGTTTGCCCTCGGTGCGATGCGGGCCGCCCTGCTGGTAGCCGTGGCATTGGCCGTGGCGCTTGCAATGCGGCAGATTCTGCGCGTGCCGCGCCGGTCCTGACCCCACGGTCGCGACGGGCCCGACGAACCTTTCCGGGTGTGTTGCCAGTGCCTGCTGCCGTTCGACTCGTCCTGTCCGTCTCCCTCGCGCTCGCAGCCTCCGCCGCGGCCGCCGATGCACCCCCCGCGCGCGCCGCGACACCGGTCAGGCCACCGGCGGCCGAGGAGCGGGTGGACACCGGCGTCACCACCATGGATGGCGTGTACACGCTGGCGCAGGCCACCAAGGGGCGCGACGTGTTCGCATCCAGCTGCCAGAGCTGCCACACGCCCACGCAGCACTCCGGGCCGCCGTTCCGGAACAAGTGGTTCGGCCGCACGCTGGGCGAGCTGTACGGATACATCCGTCGCGAGATGCCAAAGAACGAACCCGGCTCGATGAGCGACGAGGAGTATGCCCTCGCCCTCGCCTACCTGCTGCGCATGAATGGCATGCCCACCGGCAGCCAGCCTCTGGCTGCCGACTCCGCCACGCTGCACCGTATCCGTCTGGACTCCGTTCGTGCCGTCCCTTCCACCCACAATTCCCGCCGATGAAGACGCGTCTCCTCGCCGTCGCACTCACGGTCAGCGCCGCCGCACCACTCCTCATGCCGCCGGTGATCGCGCAGGCTCCCCGCCCGGCCAGCGCGCCCGGTGGCGACAAGCCCGTGATGACCAGCCTCGTTCGCGGCAATGCCCCGGGTGAATGGCGCTATTGGGGTGGCGATGCGCACAGCTCACGCTACTCGCCGCTGGACCAGATCAACGCGTCGAACTTCAACACGCTGCAGCAGGCCTGGCAGTGGAACGCGGGCACCTTCGGCCCCGACGAGTACTACCGCACCACGCCGCTCTATGCGAACGGTCGCCTGTTCACCGTCGCCACCACGCGGCGGTCGGTGATGGCCATCGAGCCCGAGACCGGTGAGACGCTCTGGATGTACCGCCTCGACGAAGGCATCCGCTGGCAGAAGGCCCCGCGCCAGTTCGCCGGACGCGGCCCGACGTACTGGACTGACGGCACCGAGGAGCGCGTGATCGTCGTCACGCCGGGGTACCACATGGTGTCGCTGGACGCCAGGACCGGACTCCCCGATCCGAAGTTCGGCACGAACGGCGTGGTGGACCTGCAGGACGGGCTCGGCTTCCCGATGGTGCCGCTGGCCGTGGATGATTCCGGCTCGCTGGTGATCTCCGATGCGGCACCGGCACGCAAGGCGAAGCCGGGCGAGACGTGGGATCCGATGAAGAAGATCGGTGCCGATGGCACGGTGGGCATCGATCCGGTGAACGGACAGATCGGCGCCAGCTCGCCGGCGATCATGGTCAATGACATGATCGTGGTCGGCAACTCGTCGATCCACGGCTACTACCCGATCCGCGTCCGCAACATTCCCGGCACCATTCGCGGCTTCGATGTGCGCACGGGCAAGCAGGTCTGGAAGTTCAACCTCGTGCCGCAACCGGGTGAGTTCGGCGCCGAATCGTGGACCAACGGCTCCGCAGTGGGCACCGAAGGCGTGGGCAAGAACGACGCGTGGGCGACGTATTCCGCCGATCCGGACCTGGGCCTCGTGTACATCCCGGTCGGCATGCCGCTGATGGACGAATACGGCGGGCATCGCCCCGGCAACAACCTGTTCGGCAACTCGCTGGTGGCGCTGGATGCGAAGACCGGCACGCGGAAGTGGCACTTCCAGATGGTGCATCACGACATCTGGGACTACGACGCCCCGATGGCGCCGAACCTGATGGACGTCACGGTGAATGGTCAGCGACGCAAGGCGATCACGCAGAGCACAAAGCAGGGCTGGCTCTACACCTTCGATCGCGCCACAGGTGAGCCGATCTGGCTGATCGTCGAGACCAAGGTGCTCCAGAGCGACGTGCCGGGTGAGCGCACCGCGCCAACGCAGCCGATTCCCAGCAAGCCGGCGCCGTATTCACAACAGGGCCTGCTGGCCACGGACCTGATCGACTACACCCCCGCCATCCGCGACTCGGCGCTGAAGATGGCGCAGCGCTGCCGCATGGGGCCGTATTACATCCCCGGTGCCGCAGCCGACGCCAAAACCGGACCGAAGTGCGCGTGGTATGCCCCCGGCGCATCGGGTGGCGTGAACATCGATGGCGGTGCGGCGTTCGACCCCGAGACGGGCATGATCTACGTCGCGTCGCTGAGCGGCCTGTCCACCATCGGGTTGCAGAAGGATCCGTGCAGCGAGTTCCGGTACAGCTCACCGCGCGACAACTGCGGCCTGATCGGCGCCCTCGAGCCACCGGCGGGCTACGTGGCACCGACCTCGCGCGGTGGCGGCTTCGAAGGCCGCAGCAACGCATCGATGCTGGGTGGGGTCTCGATCCTCAAGCCGAAGCAGCTGGGCGGCATCACCGCCTACGACATGAACACCGGCGACAAGAAGTGGTGGACTGCCAACGGTGGCATGATCCCCGTGCGCAGCACCGATCCGCTCTTCGCCGGCGTCACGCTGCCGCCGCGCGCCGCGGGCGGACAGGCGCAGATCATCGTCACCAAGTCGCTGCTGATCTACGGTACCGGGCGGCAGGGCGGCATCCCGAACGCCAAGCCGCAACTGTTCGCGGTGGACAAGGCCACCGGCCGCGAAGTGGGGGCGGTGGAGATTCCGTCACGCACCACCGCGGTGCCGATGACGTTCATGCACAAGGGCAAGCAATACATCGTGTTCGCGACCGGTGCCGGCAGCGGCGCAGCGCTGGTGGCGATGAAGCTGCCCTGAGTGCGGTGAACGATGTAGGGATCGTGTCGAGAGGGGGGGCCCCCTTTTCGGCGGGGCGCCCCCCACAGCGGAACCGTTTCGCGGGCCAAACGGGGAATATGGGGGGGGGATT
>JANMON010000024.1:0-2691 GCA_031369265.1 Gemmatimonadaceae bacterium
CAGGCGCAACGTGTCACCAACCGTCAGCAGCGCCGTGATCGGCGTCACGTTCACCGTTGCCACCTGGCTGGAAACCGGCTGCGTGACGGGTCCACCACCGCCCTTGACGTCGCCATCGCTGCCGCAGGCGGCCAGCAGGCACAGGATGGAAACGTCGAGCACACGACGGAGCATTGGCGAAGCGCCTCGGGTTGGAGAAAAGTCGACTCCAAGCCAAGGCGGTGCCTCCGACGGCGGTTCCCTTCCCACGTCAGGCGCCGACGTAGACTGCGGCTCTCAGAACGCCCGCTCCCACGGCACCGACAGCCGCAACGCCGAGCTGATGATGCCCACCATGCTGTACGTCTGCACGAAGTTGCCCCACTGCTCGTTGGTCACCGGATCGATGTGCTCGGCCAGCAGCCCGTGACGGTTGCGGCAGGTCAGCACATGCTCGAACAACTCCCGTGCGTCGTCGGTGCGGCCGATCGCGGCGAGCGCGTTGATGTACCAGAACGTGCAAGCCAGGAACGCGTTCTCCGGGTGACCGAAGTCGTCGGCGATCACGTACCGGTAGATGTGATTGCCACGCCGCAGGTCGCGCTCCACCGCCTCTACCGTGCCGATGAACCGGGGATCGTCCGCGGTCACGAAACCGAGGTCGAACATGCGCAGCAGCGACGCGTCCAGCGTGTCCCCTTCCATCGTGGCGACGAAGCTGTTCAGCGTCGGGCTCCAGCACCGCTGCAAGATGACCTCATGAATCCGGTCCGCTGTCTGCCGCCAGTACTCGTGTCGATCGGCCAGTCCAAGCTGCTTTGCGATGCGCGCCAGCCGGTCGCAGCCGGCCCAGCACATCACACTCGAGAAGGTGTGCACGTGCGTGCTGCCACGCAGCTCCCAGATGCCGGCGTCCGGCTGGTCGTAGAGGAGCGCGGCATGTTCACCCAGCACTTCGAGCCGCCGGAACAACGCCTCGTCACCGCGTTCGTTGAGGCGGCGATCGAAGAACACATGTGTCGCGGCCAGGATCGCCGAGCCGTACACGTCGTGCTGGATCTGCAGGTACGCTTCATTGCCCACACGCACCGGGCCCATGCCGCGATATCCAGGCAGCGACTCCACCGAACGCTCGGACACGTCTGCCTTGCCGCTGATGGAGTACAGCGGCTGCAGCACGCCATGCTCGGCATTCGCGATCACGTTCAGGATGTAGGTGAGGTGGCGCTCCATGGTGCCTGTCGCACCCAGGCGGTTGAGCGCATCCACCACGAAGTAGGCATCGCGGATCCAGCAGAATCGGTAATCCCAGTTGCGTGTGCTGCCGGCCGACTCGGGGATCGAGGTGGTCATCGCCGCCACGATGGCGCCGGTGTCCTCGTGGGCGTTGAGCTTGAGCACGATCGCCGAGCGGATCACTTCGTCCTGCCACTCGAACGGAATGGCGAGGGCGCGCACCCACTCGCGCCACCAGGCGGTGGTCTCCTCGAAGAAGCGACGGCCGACGTTTCCGATCGCATCGTGGACCGTCTCGTCGGGCCCGAGCATCAGCGTCAGCGTGCCATCCACGAAGAACGGCGTCTCCTCGAGGATCGGCGTCAGTGAGGCATCGGTGGTGAGACGCAGCACCACGTCGCCACCGATGAAGCGGATGTGATTGCTGCCGTAGGTGCGCTCGGCGGGGTATTTCCCGTATTGGCACGCCGGACGGAGCCGGATGCGGATGCGCGGGTGCCCGCTGATGCGCGTGATGCGGCGCACCAGCGACATCGGGCAGAAGAGGCGAGCGAACTGCTCGAATCGCGGTGCGAAGTCCACGATCTCGATCGCGCCGCCGGTGCCGTCGAACATCCGGGTGACGAGGATCGGCGTGTTCTCGATGTAGTACTGCTCACTGCGCACCAAGCCGAGCACTTCGACCGCGAAGAATCCCGTCCCCTCGGCGCCGATGCGATTGGTCAGCAACGAGCAGAAGGCCGGATCGCCATCGAAGCGCGGGAAACAGGCCCACGTGATCTCGGCCTCCGGCGTGATCAGCGCGCTGACCGTGCCGTTGCCGATCAAGCCGAGTTCGAGCGAATTCATGACGTGACGGTCTCTGCGCCGAGGCGTTGGATGGTGAGGAGCGTGCTGTCGTGGGCCAGCCAATCGCGGACCGCGCGCACACTGGCCAGCTGCCGTCGCGCACGCGTAGTTCCACGCCCGACCTTGATCGACAGGCCGCCGTAGGCGTTCACCACCTCGAAGCCATGTTCGTCGGTCACATCGTCCCCGATGAACACCGGGCGGCGACCCGCGAACGGCACTTCGTCCATGAACTCGCGGATGGCCACACCCTTGTCGCGACCGGCCGGCTTGAGTTCCACCACGCGTTTGCCCATCTGCACGCAGAAGCCGGTGCCGATGCGCACCTGCAACTGTCGCATCACGCGGTGTGCATAACTCGCCAGCCGAGGCACCTGGCGGTAATGCAGCGCCAGCGAGAGCCCCTTGTCCTCGAGCAGCAATCCGGGATGCCGCGCCACCAGTGCGCGAAGCGCCAGTCGTGCCTCGTCGAGCAACTCCATCGGGAACAGGTGCCGCCGCACGTCGCCGCCGTGCGTGCGCCGTTCCACGCCATGCTGGCCCGCCACCGGCAGCCGGATGTCGGGAAAGATGCGGTCGATGTCGGCGATGGCGCGGCCCGTGATCACCGCCACCGCACCGCCGGTG
>JANMON010000219.1:0-2963 GCA_031369265.1 Gemmatimonadaceae bacterium
CGCCGATGCGCTGGCGCGTGGCTGGAAGCAGATCACCACCTTCAAGTCCGACAGTGCGCAGCCGAACCTCGTCTCGCCGAAGAAGCAGGCGCCGCAGACCATCGCGCCGGATGTGATCGAGTTGGCCGACGACACGGTGCCACCCCCGCTCTCCGTGACGCGCGAGTTCCCGGTGATGTCCGTCGCCGCGGTGCGCTCACCGGCAGTCATCGCCGCCACCGGCGCGGACACGAACGGCAGCCGGGACACGAAGATCGTGCGAGATGACCGAGGCGTGTTCCTGGCTCGCGAAGCGAACGATTAAGCACCACCCTGCAGCATGACGCGCCCTCCGCGCGAACCGGACCTCGAGTCGGGTTATCCCTCAGCGACCATCGTGGATTCCCGCCGCCTGATGGGCCCCAACCTCATGCACGAGGGGTTGGGCGCCGTGCTCGACGTGTCGCTGGACGATGCCACACCCGAGCGGAATGACGCACTGCTGCAGGCCTGGCATTCGCGTGTCGCCACGATTGCCGGAACACTCGGCTGGCCCGATGCCGACACCGTGCAGCGAGTGTATCCTCGCGGCGCCAGTCTCTTCGTGCACGCGCCGGTCGACCAGCTCATGACGGCCACCGAAGTCTCTGAGTCGGCGTGGGTCTTCGCGGAGCAAATCGTCGAGGGTCGCGAGCCGTCCGCCAGCACGCCACTGGCGGCGCTGCAGGCCTTTGGACAGGCGGAGTTGCGACCGTCGCTGCGTGTCGTGTGGGATGAAGGCCAGCGCCTCGGACTCAACGTCACGTTCGACGAAACCACCGTGTGTGTCGGCACCGGCATCGGTGCGCAGTGTTGGCCGATCGATGAATTACCAGCGATCGACGCCATCGACTGGCCCGCGCTGCGCGACATCCCGATCGTGCTCGTCACCGGCTCCAACGGCAAGACGACCGTCGTCCGCATGGTGTCGGCGATGGCGCGCGCCGAAGGGCACGTGGTGGGTTACACCTGCACCGATGGCGTCTGGATCGGCGATGTGCAGGTCGAGTCGGGTGACTGGTCCGGGCCTGTCGGCGCACGACGGGTGTTGCAAGACGCGACGGTCACGCTGGCCGTGCTGGAAACAGCCCGCGGTGGGCTGCTGCGTCGTGGGCTCGCGGTGCAGCGTGCGTCGGTGGCCGCCATCGTCACGCTCTCGCCAGACCACTACGGCGACTATGGCATCACCGATCTCGCGACGCTGGCCGAGGCGAAGCTGGTCGTCGGGCGCGCCGTGAGCGAGACGGGGGCGCTGGTCTACAACGCCGCTGTTCCGACATTGGTAAAGGCGGTCGCCGGCTACGCAGGACGACTGGTGGCCGTCAGCGCGCAGGCCGCCACCGGTCGATTGTCGCCAGAGCAACTGGCGACGATTCCAGTGACGCTGAACGGCACCGCCGCCCACAACGTGCTCAATGCTCGGATTGCGGAAGCCATCGCCGGTGAGCTGTCGCTCGGTGAGCTAGCGACGCAGGCGCTGCTCCGCTTCGGTGCCGGTGCCAACGACAACCTGGGCCGGCTTATGGTGCGGCGCGTTGGCGGTGTCACGGTGGTGATCGACTACGCCCACAACCCGCAGGGCGTCACCGCGCTGATCGATGGCACGCGTGGCATCATCGCGGCGCGGCGGGCGATCGCGCTCGGCACCGGTGGTGACCGCGACGACACGGCCCTGCAGGCCATCGCGCAGGCCGCGTTC
This sequence comes from Gemmatimonadaceae bacterium, assembly GCA_031369265.1. Taxonomy (GTDB): domain Bacteria; phylum Gemmatimonadota; class Gemmatimonadetes; order Gemmatimonadales; family Gemmatimonadaceae; genus JACMLX01. The sequence goes on from JANMON010000219.1 coordinate 1,718, forward strand.
GAGTCCGGCGTGATCGATCTCTACGTCGCCAAGGAGATGCCGAAGTTCCTGCGCGGTCGCGCGCCCGGGTCCATCAGCGGCGTGCTGCTCGATGCGCTCCGTCGGCTCGGTGTGCCCGAGGACAGGCTGGTCAGTGCCGATGATGATCTCGCCGCTGCACGCATCGCGCTGCACTGGGCGCAGGATGGAGACCTGATCCTGCTTGCGACACACGATCAACGGGATGCTGTGCTCGCTCTCCTTGCAGATTCAGCACGAACGCACGACGCGGCGATCAACTGATGTGACGCGACACATGCGGCACATTTCGGCACCGATTTGTGCCGCATCTGGACGCGCGTCGTTCCACGTGATCGTTCCGCTGCCGTGCCCGCTGTTCCGCACGTAGCTTCGTGCCATGAAAAACGTGATTCTCCTGCAGCTCAAGGCACTGCCGTTCGTGGCCGGGCTTCCTGACGCACAGCTCTGGCGCCTGGCGCAGGCCGTCGAGCCGATCTCGTTCGCCACCGACGACGTCTTCTTTCAGGAAGGCGATGAACGTTCGATGTTTGCCCTCGTCGTCACCGGCGGCATCGCCATCGAGAAGACCTCCGGCGGCCGTACCACACGGCTGGTCACGATGGGCCCCGGCGAGGCGATCGGCGAAGGGATCCTGCTCGACGACACGCGCCATGGCACCACCGCCCGCGCGGTGATTGCGGGTGAACTGCTGATCCTGCGCAAGGCCAGGCTGGCCGAAGTCGTGAAGGACAACCCGCATCTCTACGCCGGATTGGTGGCGCGTGCGGCGCGTGCCATCGCGTCGCGCCTCCGCGCGGCCGATGCCACGCTGGTGGGCCGCGGACGCACACTCGGCTTCGGTGCGCAGCGCATGCGCACCGAACACGACCTGCTCGGCGAACGCGAGGTGCCCGACGAGGCACTCTACGGCGTGCAGACGCTGCGCGCCGCCGAGAACTTTCCGATCACCGGCGTGCCACTGCGGGAGTTTCCCGAGCTGATTTCGGCGCTGGCGGCGGTGAAGATCGCGGCCGCGCAGGCGAACCGTGAATTGGGCCTGCTGCCGGACAACGTCGCGGACGCCATCGTGCGCGCCGGCGAGGAGCTGCGCGCCGGGCGGCATCACGAACACTTCATCGTGGACATGATCCAGGGTGGTGCAGGCACCAGCACCAACATGAACGCCAACGAGGTGATCGCCAATCGCGCCCTCGAAATCCTTGGGCGTGCGCGCGGTACCTACGAC
>JANMON010000309.1:0-41022 GCA_031369265.1 Gemmatimonadaceae bacterium
CTTCATCCTGATCCACGACAAGAAGATCAGCGCCATGAAGGAACTCCTCCCGGTGCTCGAGAAGGTGGCCCAGACGGGCAAGCCGCTCATGATCATCGCCGAGGACATCGAGGGCGAGGCCCTCGCCACGCTGGTCGTCAACAAGCTGCGTGGCACGCTGAAGATCGCCGCCGTCAAGGCGCCGGGCTTCGGTGACCGTCGCAAGGCCATGCTGCAGGACATCGCCGTGCTCACCGCCGGCAACGTCATCAGCGACGAAGTGGGCTTCAAGCTCGAGAACGCGACGCTGGCCGACCTCGGTCGCGCCAAGCGCATCGTCGTCGACAAGGACAACACCACGATCATCGACGGCAACGGCGACAGCGACCAGATCAAGGGTCGTGAGAAGGAGATCCGCGCCGCGATCGAGAAGAGCACCTCCGATTACGACAAGGAAAAGCTCCAGGAGCGTCTGGCGAAGCTCTCCGGTGGCGTGGCCGTCGTGAACGTCGGCGCCGCAACCGAAGCCGAGATGAAGGAGAAGAAGGCTCGCGTCGAGGACGCGCTGCACGCGACCCGTGCCGCCGTCGAAGAGGGCATCGTCCCGGGCGGCGGTGTCGCCCTGATCCGCGCCCAGAAGGCGCTGGTCAACTTCAAGCTCGAGGATGCGGAGGAGAACATCGGTGTCGCGATCATCCGTCGCGCCATCGAGGAGCCAATCCGCATGATCGTGCAGAACGCCGGTGGGGAAGGCTCCATCGTCGTCGAGAAGGTGAAGGCCGCCGAGTCGAACACGTTCGGCTACAACGCCCTCACCGACACGTATGAGGACCTGGTGCAGGCCGGCGTCATCGACCCGACCAAGGTCACCCGGACCGCGCTGCAGAATGCGGCGTCGATCTCGGGCCTCCTGCTCACGACCGAAGCCCTGATCGTCGAGAAGAAGGAAAACTCCCCCGCGCCGGCCGGTGGTGGCCATGGCGGCGGCGGCATGGGCGGCATGTACTAGTCCACGCTGGATGTCGTGACGACGGGGCGGTGCATCTTCACGATGCGCCGCCCCGTCGTGTTTCCGGGCCGCTCGTCACGGCCGTCGCATCACCAGGCGCCGCTCAGGGCTCCTGCTGCACCAGTGCCGCGAGATCGTCGGCCAGCCGCGCCAGCGCTGGCAACGTGCCGGCTGCCAGGCCACGCGGCGACGCCGACAATGCCGTCAGGTGCGCACGCAGTGTCTGCACGTCACGCACGGTGATCCAGAACTGCTCCCAGTCATCGGCGCCCTGATCATCGGCGAACGAGTCGAGGCGATCGGCGAGGCCGGCCAGGTCGAACAGCGCGCCGCGCTCATGTTCACCCGCCTCACCCTTTCGCGCCGCACCGCTACCACGCAGCGCCCGCGTCGCATCACGCAGTGCGGTGATGCCGTCCAGCATGCGCCGTCGCCGGTCCGTCACGACGCGCGTCAGCGGCTGGCGCCGGTCATCACGTCATGCACCATCGCGAGGCAATCACGCATGCCGTCGGTCATCACCACCTTCCGGCGCGCCATCACCCGCGATGCCGTCTGCAGGAACCGTGCACGGTCGTAGTGTTCGCCGTGCGAGCCCCACGCGAACGCCGGGACCACGTTCAGCACCACGTCGTCGCTGATCACGTTGGCGCCGGCACCGATGCAGCTGCCGGTGGTCAGTCGCGTCAGGATACCGGTCTTGGCATGATCGCCGATGATCGAGCCGAGGAACTGCAGTCCGCTGTCGGTGCCGGCGAAGGACACATGACCGTAGGTGTTCTTCAGGTTCGATGTCACCGTGCCGGCACCGAGGTTGGTCCAGCGTCCGAGGTAACTGTGGCCAAGAAAGCCATCATGACCCTTGTTGGCGTGGCCGCAGATGATGGTCGTGGACACTTCACCAGTCACCTTGCAGTGCTCACCGATCGACACCGTGGTGCCGCTGCCGCCTGCCCAGGTGGAGTGCGCGCCAAGCACGAACGGCCCTGCAATTCGCGAGAAGCTACGCACCACCGCGTTCTCGCCGATCACGATCGCTCCCTGCGTGGCATCGAACACCACGAATGGCTCGATCACGGCCGATTCGGCGATGCGCACCGCGTGGTCACCCAGCACTCGCACATCGGCCGGAAAGTCGCGCGGCGCCGGCTGCTGCATCGCCAGCGTCTGCGTGTCCGCGGACAGCATGGCGGGCAGATGGCCGATCAGGTCCCACGGCTGTCGTAGCATCCAGCCATCGAGTGGCACCGCCACGCCCGTCGCGGCAGGGATGCCGTGCGCACGCACGTCGCGCACCGAGGTCGCACGCGGCAGCACCGCGGCAACCGCCTGTCCCTCGTGCGTCCAGCTGTCGCCATCCGCGCCGTCCGCAGGCGCGAGCACCGGCGCGAACGCACTCAGTGCCACGATGGTCCCGGCATCCAGTACGACGTCGTCCCGTAGCACCGGCACCGACCACGGCTCCTCGAACCCGGTCAGGCGCGTGGCGGCGATGACACCGGTGACTGCTGTTCGCAGTGCCATCGCCCACCGCTCGTGCACCAACAGTGCGCCAGCGCGCACTTCGGCCAGCGGTCGTGCGGTCGTCACCGGCGCCAGCGCGTCGGAATGAGGTGCGCCCGCCGCGTGATCGAGCAGCACCACCGTCACGAACGATCCTTGAGGCGTGCAGGCAGCGAGTCGATCAACGTCTTCAGGTCGGCGGCGTGCTCTTGCGTCGTCACCACGGTCAGCCCATCGATCGCCACCACCACCAGGTCGGACACGCCGTACAGCACCACGCTCTGCCCGTCGGCGTGCACCACGTTCCCCGACGCCATCACCGGCGTCACGTCGCCATGCAGCGCGTTGCCGGCCGCGTCGCCCGGCCGCACGCGGCGCAAGGCGGCCCAGGTGCCCACGTCGTCCCAGCCGAACGCCCCCGGCACCACGTACACGCGATCACTGCGCTCCAGCACACCGACGTCCACGCTGATGGACTGCACCGCACCGAAGAATCCTTCCAGCGTCGTGTGACCGGTGGCGCGCGACACTTCCGGGCAATGCGCGGCGACTTCCGCCAGGAAGCGCGAGGCACGCCACACGAAGATGCCCGAGTTCCACAGGCAGCCGCCGGCAATCAGCTCGCGGGCACGGACACGATCCGGCTTCTCCAGAAAACGCGCGACCCGGAACGCCACCTGACCCATGCGCTCACCCGGCTCGATGTAGCCAAAGCCCGGATCGGGCCGCGTCGGCGTCACTCCCACCGTCACCAGCGCATCGTTGGCCTCGGCCACGTTCGCGGCGCGCAGCAACGCATTGCGGAAGCCCTCGGCGTCACTGATCGCCCAGTCGGCGTGCACCGACAGCATGATCGCGGAGGGATCACGCGCCTCGATGATGCGTGCTGCCCAGGCCAGTGCGGCGGCGGTTCCCGCCGGACGCGGTTCGCAGATGATGTTCTCGGCCGGGACTTCCGGCAGCATGGCCTCGATGGCCGGCTGCAGCGTGGCATTGGTGAGGATCAGCATCCGGTTGCCCGGCACCAGCGGCAACAGGCGATCCACTGCATCGCGCAGCATCGGTTGCCCGGTCACCAGCGGCAGGAGCTGCTTGGGCAGCGCCGGCGTGCTGATCGGCCAGAAACGGGAGCCGACGCCGCCGGCGAGAATGACGGTCCAGAGCGACATGTGAGGATATGGGAAGCAGTTGCGTCAGGGACGCTCCCCGTGGCCGCGAGGTATCAGGCCAGCGAGGCGATGTGCTGCCGCAGGCGTCGCAGTTCGCCGAGCAGCGGGGGCAGGGCAGCCGTGGGACGCGCCAGGACCACCAGCAGGGCATCTTCGCTCATCGCGGAGATGATGGCGATGGTCCCCGGGAACTCCAGCACCGCGGTCTGCAGCTGGCCGGCGCGGGCGGCCTTGCCGAGGGCATCAGCGGCGGTGAAAACGGCCGGCGAATGTGCCGCCACCTGCTCGCCGTCGAGATACGACACCGTGTCACCATCCACCAGCAGGCCATCGCGACCCAGCACGATGGCTGCCTCGACCCCGTCGCGGCTGCGCACGGCGTCGACCAGATCACGGATACTTGCCATGGGGACGGTGTAGGGAAGGGGAAATTGGCCCAACTATCGGCGCCACAATCGCTTGAAGAGCTTCGATCGGTCCGGTATTCTACCCTTCGCACCTTGCCGTGTCACCCCGCATCCACTGCTGCATGCCCCGTGTCTTCCGCGCGACGTCATTCCTGGCGCTGACGCTCTGCGCCTTCGTCGCCGCCTCCTGCGGAGACCCGTTCCGGATCACGGCGCCGCTCGCAACCGTCACCGATAGCTTCACCGTCAGCGCCCTCACCGGCACGCCGGCATCGGCTCGCACCCTCTGGCGCATGGCAGGCTTCGCTCGCTATCGCCTGGATTCCATCGGCTCGCAGTTCGACCTCGGCTTCGACCTGGGCAGCGGTGGCACCATCACGGTCTATCCGGCCCGCACCATCGCCACGCCGCCGCCGGGCACGATCTCTGCCGCGCCGATCGTCGCGCTGCAGGCCAGTGCCACACCGTACGCCTCCGCCGATCGCGCGCCGGAATCGGGCTATCGCGCCGACACCGCGCTGGTGGTCACCAAGGGCCAGACGATTTTCGTGCGCAGCAACTCCGATTTCTGCGCCAACCAGAACACCGGCGGCACGCTGTTGTATGCCAAGTTCGTGGTGGACAGCATCGACCTGCCCTCGCGGAAACTGGTGGTGCGCGCCACCGTGCAGCCGAGCTGCAATTTCCGGTCGTTCGCGACCGGCGTTCCCACCTTCTGATCCATGCATGATCTCCGGCTCGTTCGCGAGCAGCTGCACCTGCTGCGCGACGCCTTCACCCGTCGCGGGAAGCTCGACACGCTCGGGCCGATCCTCGACCGCCTGGAAGGGCTCGAGAAGGAACGGCGTGCGCTGATCACGGCCGTCGAGGAGCGCAAGGCACACCGCAACCTGCTCACGCAGGAGGTGGCGCAGAAGAAGCGCGCCGGCGAGGATGCCGCTCAACAGGTGGCCGAAAGCCGCGGCATCGGCGCTGAGATCGCGCGGCTCGAGGCCGACCTCTCGGCCACCGAGAGCACCGTCGAAGGCTTGATGCTGGAGCTGCCGAACATCACCCGTGATGTCGTGCCGGCAGGCAGTGAGGCGCACAACACCGTCGTGCGCACGTGGGGTACGCCGCGCGAGGACAGCACCGTGCGACCGCACTGGGACGTCGCCGGCGAGATGGGAATCCTCGACCTCGCGCGCGGCGCCAAGATCAGCGGGTCGGGGTTCATCGTCTATCGCGGGCTCGGTGCAAAGCTGGTGCGCGCGCTGATCAACCTGATGCTCGACACGCACACCGCCGAGCATGGGTACGAAGAGACGTGGGTGCCGCTGGTCGTCAATCGCACGTCAATGACTGGCACCGGCCAGCTGCCGAAGTTCGAGGACGACATGTACGCACTGCACGGCGAGGAAGGGTTCCTGATCCCGACCGCCGAAGTGCCGGTGACGAACCTCTATCGCGACGAGATCCTCGACGTCGCAGAGTTGCCGAAGGCGCTGACCGCCTACAGCGCCTGCTTCCGCAAGGAAGCCGGCGCAGCCGGCAAGGATACCCGCGGCCTGCTGCGCGTCCACGAGTTCGACAAGGTGGAGCTGGTGCGCTACGCCGCACCGGACGCTTCGCTGGCCGAGCTGGAACTGCTGACCGGGCATGCCGAGGCGATCCTGCGCAAGCTGGAGTTGCCGTACCGCGTGCTGCTGCTGGCCGCCGGCGATACCGGCTTCGCCAGCACGATGACCTACGATCTCGAGGTCTGGGCGCCGGGCGTGGGCAAGTGGCTTGAAGTGTCGAGTTGCTCCAATTTCGGCGACTTCCAGGCGCGGCGCATGAACATCCGCTATCGCCCTGCGGCGGGCGAGAAGCCGCGGTTCGTGCATACCCTCAACGGGTCCGGCCTGGCCCTGCCACGCATCATCGCCGCTCTCATCGAACATGGGCAGCAGGCAGACGGCAGCGTGGCCATCCCGGCGGCGCTGCAGCCGTACCTGGGCACCGCACGGTTGGGCTGATGGGCGCGCGGCGCGTTGCGCCCGTGCTGTTCCTCGCCAGCGGCGTCGTTGCGCTGCTGGTCTGGTGGCTGGTCTACACACAGCGCGTCGTCACCGATCTTCGTCGCGAGGCGGCGCGCTCGAGCCAGATGTACGCGCGTGTCTATCAGGCGCTGAGCCAGGAGGGCGACGACGGCACCGCCGCCTTGCTCGACCTCTCACGCTACATCCGGCAGGCCGGTGTGCCGGTGATCGTGACTAACGCCGCCGGCACGCCGACCGCCAAGGCCAACTTGCCCTTCGACGCCCCGATCGAGTCGCCGCAGGTGCGCGACTACGTGGCGGTGCTCGACGAGGCCAACGTGCCGATCAGCCAACCGGGCGTGGGCAACGTGCACTACGGTGACACGCCGCTGGTGGAAGGCCTGCGCGTGGTGCCGATCATCACCGTGGTCACGCTGGGCCTCTTCCTGCTGGCCGGTGTGTACGCACTCGTCACGCGCGGGCGCGCCGAACGTGAGCGCGTGTTCGCCGGCATGGCGCGCGAGGCGGCGCATCAACTCGGCACACCCCTGACGGCCCTCGCCGGCTGGGTGGAGTTGCTCTCGGAACGCAGTGGCGGTGTGGACAACACCACCGAGACGGCGGTCGGCCACATGCGCGGCGACCTCGATCGGCTGGAGCGCGTGGCACATCGCTTCGAGCGCATCGGACGTCCTGCGCAGCGCGACAAGATGGATGTGCGCGAGATCGTCTTCCGTGTCGCGGCGTATTTCCGCGCCCGCGTACCGACGCTGACGCACACCGTCAAGATCACCGCCACGCTGCCGGACGACCCGTTGCCGGTGGAGGGCGACGCGGTGCTGCTGGAGTGGGCGCTCGAGTCGCTGGTGCGCAACGGCATCGATGCCCTGGCGGGCCGCGGAGGCAGCGTGGATCTGCGCGTCGATCCGCTGCCGGAGGGCGGGGCCCGCATCATCGTCGCCGACGATGGGCCGGGTGTCCCTCGCGAACTCCGCAACGAGATCTTCAAGGCCGGCTTCACCACCAAGCCACGCGGCTGGGGCATCGGCCTCGCGCTGGCGCGGCGCATCATCACGGACAATCACGGCGGGCGGCTCACGCTGCTGCCGACGGATCGGGGTGCGGCCTTCGAGATTATGTTGGAGCGATGACGGATACTGCAGCTTCGCCGCTCGCCGGACTGAACCGCGCCCAGTACGACGCGGTCATGCACACCCACGGGCCGCTGCTGGTGCTGGCCGGTGCGGGGTCCGGGAAGACCCGCGTGCTCACCACACGCATCGCGCGCCTGATCGAGGCCGAGAACGTGCCGGCGCATCGCATCCTGGCGGTGACGTTCACCAATAAGGCGGCTGGTGAGATGCGTGACCGCATCGGGCGCCTGATCGGCGGGACGCCGCAGGGCATGTGGGTCGGCACCTTCCACGCCATCGGCGCGCGCCTGCTGCGGCGTGATGCGGACCGGCTTGGCCGCACCTCGCAGTTCACGATCTACGACGAGGACGATGCCCTCGGCGTCGTCAAGCGTCTGATGGAAGGCCAGCGGATCTCGGTGAAGGAGTGGGCCCCGAAGGCCGTGCTTGGGCAGATCTCCGACGCCAAGAACGCGCTCGTCACGCCGGTGGAGTACGCCCGGCTGGCGCGCGATCCGCTGTCGCAGGTGGTGGCGAAGATCTATCCGCTCTACGACGAGACGTTGCGCGCACAGAATGCCGTCGGCTTCGATGACCTGCTCACGCTGCCGGTGCAGCTGCTGCAGGAAAACCCGGCGATTCTCGACGGCTATCGGCAGCGCTTCTCGTTCATCCTGGTGGACGAGTACCAGGACACCAACAAGGCGCAGTTCCAGCTGGTGTCGCTGCTGGCCGGAAGCACCGGCAACGTGATGGTGGTGGGTGACGACGACCAGTCCATCTACGGCTGGCGCGGCGCCGATATCCGCAACATCCTCGATTTCGAGCATGCGTTCCCGGCCGCCACGGTGGTGCGCCTCGAGGAAAATTACCGCTCCACCCCGGAGATCCTGGCCCTCGCCAACGCCGCCATCACGCCCAACAAGGAACGCCGCGGCAAGACGCTGCGCGCGACCCGCGGTGCCGGTGCGCTGCCGCGTCGCGTGCGCTGCCTCGATGAGCGCGACGAGGCGGAGTACGTCGCTGACGACATCGCCGATCGGCGCAGTCGTCGCAGCATCGAGCTGCGCAACGTTGCCATTCTGTACCGCACCAACTCGCAGAGTCGCGCGTTCGAGGATGCGATGCGGAAGCGCGGCTGGCCGTACCGGCTGATCGGCGCCGTCCGCTTCTACGATCGGCGCGAGATTCGCGACCTGATGTCGTACCTGAAGCTGATCGCCAACCCCTCCGACGACGAGGCGTTCCGTCGCGCGATCAGCGTGCCGCGGCGCGGACTGGGCGACACCACCATCGAGCTGCTGTCGGCGCAGGCCAGCGCCGCGCGCATCTCGTTGTTGCAGGCCGCCGGCACGCCGTCGATGCTGGAAGGGCTGCGCACCGCCGCCCGTTCCGCACTCGCCGAGTTCGCCGCCGTGCTGGGTGCGCTGCGCGCGATGGCCACCGAGTCGGCCGTCAACGAGCTGCTCGAGGCGCTGATCACCCGCATCGGCTACATCGACCTGCTGCGCGCCGAAGGACCGGAAGGACTGGATCGCATCGAGAATGTGCGCGAACTGGTCAGCGGTGCAGCCGAAGCGCTGGCGGATGACGATGGTGAGGTGGGACTGACGCCGCTCGACCGCTTCCTGCAGAAGGCGATGCTGGTGGCCGGCGCCGACGCGCTCGATCCGACCGCCGATGCCGTCACGATGATGACGCTGCACAACGCCAAGGGGCTCGAGTATCCGGTCGTGTACCTGACGGGGCTCGAAGATGGGCTCTTTCCACTCGCGCGCGCCTTCGACGATCCCTCGATGCTCGAGGAGGAGCGCCGCCTCTTCTACGTCGGTATCACGCGCGCCGAGTCGGTGCTGATGCTCACTCACGCCGAGACGCGTCGCCGTAATGGCGAGACGATGATGGGACGTCCATCGAGCTTCCTCGAGGGACTGCCACCGGAATTGCTGGAGACCGCGATCACGCCGCGCGCGCGCAGCCAGGGGCGCAGCAGTTACGGTGGCGGCGGTGACACCGGATCATCGTGGGGCCGCAGCAGCGGCGCGTCCGACGGACGCTGGGCGCCACGCGCGCCGCAACCCGCCCCGATCAGTGATGCAGCGTTCGGCGGCATCACCGCACGCTACACCGCACGGCCCACCACCTTCGACGACGCACAGGGCGAGACGATGGTGGCACAGGCCGGCGCGCGGGTGCGCCACCGCAAGTTCGGTGTCGGTACGGTGGCCGAAGTCACCGGGGCCGGCCGCGACATGAAGGTGCGCATCGATTTCGATGACGAGGAGATCGGGCGCAAGACGTTGGTGGTGGCACAGGCGAATCTCGAACCGGAGCACGAATAGATGGCCGTTTCTGACGCAGACGTTCTGCACGTGGCTGCGCTCGCGCGCCTGGCCATGCCAACGGAGCGCGTGCCGGCGCTGGTGCGCGAGCTGAATGGCATCCTGGACCACATGGCGGTACTGGAGACCGTGGACGTCTCGTCGGTGGGCGACGATGCGCGCACCCCGATGCCGCGTCGCACCGACGCCATCGCGCCGGTGCCGCTGGTGCGTCCGCTGGCCGATTTCGCGCCGGCGCCGCGCGACGGCTTCCTGCTCGTGCCGCGCCTCAGCACACACAGCCAGCTCGGTGCGTCGGACTCGGATGGTGAGGCGTGACCGCGCCGGTGTTCGACACGCCCGATGCCGCGACCGCGCTGCGCCGTGCACAGGAACAGTCGGTCCTGAACGCCTTCATCACGCTCGCCGATGCGAGCGATCTGCAGTCCGCCGCCGATGCCGCACCGGCCGGCCCGATGTTTCGCATGCCGGTGGCGGTGAAGGACAACATCGCCACCACGACACTCAGCACCAGTTGCGGGTCGCGTATCCTGAAAGGCTGGGTCAGCCCCTACGAAGCGACGGCAGTCACGAAGCTGCGCGCCGCGGGTGCCGTGATCATCGGCAAGACGAACATGGATGAATTCGCGATGGGGTCGTCCACCGAGAATTCGGCCTTCGGTCCAACGCTCAATCCGCTCGATCACTCGCGCGTGCCCGGTGGCTCCAGTGGTGGCTCCGCAGCCGCGGTGGCGGCCGGCATCTGCCGCATCGCATACGGCTCGGAGACCGGCGGGTCGGTGCGGCAACCGGCGGCGTTCTGCGGCATCGTCGGCGTCAAGCCGACATACGGGCGAGTGAGCCGGTTCGGGCTGGTCGCCTTCGCGTCGTCGCTGGATCACATCGGCGTCTTCGGCACCACCGTCGATGACGCTGCGCTCGGCCTGCAGGTGATCGCAGGTCACGACCGACAGGATGCCACCTCGGTGAACGTGGCCGTGGACGATTATCGCGCGGAAGCCGGGAAGCCGCTCGCCGGTCTCGTCGTCGGCGTGCCGGTGGAGTATTTCCCCGTCTCGCTGGACGCGAAGCTCCGAGCCAGGTGTGATCGCGCGATCGACCTGTTGCGCGAGCTCGGCGCCGACATCCGCAGCGTCTCGCTGCCACACACCGACCTCGCGATTCCGGTCTACTACATCCTCGCGCCCGCCGAGGCGTCGTCCAACCTGGCCCGCTTCGACGGCGTGCGATACGGTCCACGCGCACCGTCCGGCGATTTGCGCGACATGTACGAACGCACCCGCTCCGAGGGCTTCGGCCCCGAGGTCACGCGTCGAATCATTCTCGGCACCTACGTCCTGTCGCAGGGCCACTACGACGCGTATTACCGGAAGGCGATGCTGGTGCGCGAGAAGATCACCGAGGACTTCGCCCGGGTCTTCGCCGGCGGCGTGCACGTGCTCTTCACACCCACCACACCGTCGCCGGCATTCGGCTTTGGCTCCAAGGCCGATCCGCTCGAGATGTACCTGAGCGACATCTTCACGGCGACCGCCAACCTCGCTGGCGTGCCTGCCATGTCGCAGCCGATCGGCCTCGTGGACGGCATGCCGGTCGGCGGGCAGCTGCTGGCGGCACACTTCCGCGAGGCCGACATGTTCCGCGCCGCCTACGCCCTCGAACGCGCGCTGGGATCGGAGGCACTGTCATGAGCACCACCACGACGCAGGACGTCACCGCCGGATTCGAGATGGTGGTCGGCCTCGAGGTGCACGTGCAGCTGAAGACCGCCAGCAAGGCGTTCTGCGGTTGCTCCACCGATTTCGGTGCGCCGCCCAATCGCAACACCTGTCCGGTCTGTCTGGCGCTGCCGGGCGCGCTGCCCGTCCTCAACGCGCGCGCCGTCGAACTCGCACTGCGGGTGGCGCTCGGGTTCGGCTTCACGGTCAACCCGCGGTCGATCTTCGCGCGAAAGAACTACTTCTATCCTGACCTGCCGAAGGGCTACCAGATCTCGCAGCACGACCGTCCGATCGCCGAACACGGGCAGCTCGACATCGGGCTGACGGTGGACGGGCGTCCGCGTGTGATCGGCATCACGCGTGCGCACATGGAGGAAGACGCCGGCAAGTCGATCCATGATCGCTACGAGGCCGCGACCGCGGTGGACCTCAATCGCAGTGGTGTGCCGCTGGTCGAGATCGTCAGTGAGCCGGACATGCGCTCACCCGAGGAGGCTGGAGCCTACCTCCGCACGCTGAAGCAGATCCTGCTCTATCTCGACGTCAGCGACTGCAACATGGAAGAGGGCAGCCTGCGCGTCGATGCCAACGTCAGTGCGCGTCCGTTCGGGCAGCAGAAGCTCGGCACCAAGTGCGAAGTGAAGAACATGAATTCCTTCTCCGGTGTCGAGAAGGCGCTGGCGGCGGAATTCCGGCGTCAGTGCGGCGTGCTCGTCGCCGGGGGCACGGTGCAGCAGCAGACGTTGCTCTGGGATGGCCATCGCAATGAGATCCGTCCTGCGCGCAGCAAGGAAGGGTCGAGCGATTATCGCTATTTTCCCGAGCCCGACCTGCCGCCGCTGGTGATAACCGACGCCGAACTGGCGCAGGTGCGCGACTCGCTGCCCGAGCTGCCGGCCGCGCGTCGTCAGCGCTACGCGGCGATGAAACTGTCGGAGTACGACGTGCAGGAACTGACCGCCGATCCGGCCACCGGCCCGTTCTTCGAGTCGGTGCTGGCGCTCCACCCCGACGCCAAGGCCGTCGCCAACTGGGTGACCGGTGAAGTGCGCGCCACCCTCAACGAAGCGGGCACTGGCTGGGATTCGGTCCCGCTGGAACCGGCGCGACTGGGCGCACTGCTCGAGCTGGTGAAGGAGGGTGTCGTGAGCAGCAGCGCCGCCAAGCGCATCTACGCGCTGCTGCTCACCACACCGGACATGCCGCGCACGATCGCCGAGCGCGAGGGCCTGGTGCAGGTGCGTGACGACAACGCGCTGGCTGGCTGGGTGGACGAAGTGCTGGCCGAGCATCCCGCCGAAGCCGCGCGTTTCGCGGCCGGTGAGAAGAAGCTGCAGGGATTGCTGGTCGGCCTGGTGATGAAGAAGTCGCAGGGCCGCGCCGATCCCAAGCTGGTGAATCAGTTGCTGGGGTCGCGCGCCGCGGGATAGAGTGGAATGTCCAGCGTCTCCGCGTGGCGGAGGCGTGTTTCGGGGAGGCCGAAGTGTCGCTCGGCCTCCTCGCGCACGAACGGATCGCCGCCGCGCCGCAGCGACACGCGGCGCAGCCGCTTGGCCAGCCGCAGTGCCTCGTCGCCACTGGGATCGAACTGGTACGGCTCCGAGCGATCCAGTCGCTCCAGCAGGTCCATCACGTATTCGAATGAGCGGACCAGGTTCAGCTCCACTTCCGGCCGCGTCAGGCCCCAGCGGCTGTTGTCCGCCATGATGCGGTAAATGCGCTGCCAGCTTTCGCTGTCGGTGACGTGCACCATCCCGCGGAACAGACGACGGTTGGTGCTGGTGCTGAAGATCGTCGGGCTGAGAATGTCGTCGAGGTGCGCATCGGCGCGTGAGTGATCGAGCAGGATCACGTCGCGCGCGCGCCGCGGTGCAGCGTCGCCGAGGTGCGTCTCGAATCGGCTCTCCCAGTAACTGTGACCGAGTGCCGAGGTGCTGCTGGTCACGGTCAGCTGGCGCGGCACGAAGAAGTTGTGCGCCACCACGTCGGCCGCGAGATGCGAGAGGTAGCCGAGCGCAAAGGCCCGCAGTGCCTCGTCGCGCGCCCGCTCGTAGATCTCGAAGCCCACCGCCCACGAATGGCAATGGCGACCCGTCGGCGCGTACTTCTTCGCCATTGACGTGTCGGCGGCAATGCTGCCGTAGAGAAAATCCTGCGGAAAGGTGCGGAGCAGGGCAGCCGTGCCGGCGGGGAGCAGCGTCAGGGACCGCAGCACCGCTTCGCCGATGTGGATGTGCGTGCCTGGCGTCCATGCCAGCAGGTCCGACGGCGTGAGCGCGATCCACAGCAGCGCGACCGTCACTGTCGCGGCGATCCGGGAGACCGTCCGAAGTGTCACGCGCGGTCGCGACGACGAATCTGCGGCCCACCGCTGCGCGGTGCGTCTGTCCGGCGGGTGATGATCACATCGCGGCCGGCGTCCGTATCCTCGGCGTCCGCATCGTCGATGTCATCCTCCTCATCCTCCTCATCCTCGTCGTCGTCCTCGTCGTCATCCTCGTCGTCATCCAGCTCGTCGTCGATGTCGTCGTCATCATCATCGTCGTCGTCCTCGTCGTCGATCGGGAGATCGTCATCGTCGTCGTCGAGCAGGTCGTCATCCGCCTCGTCGTCGTCATCCCACTCGTCGTCATCGACCGCGTCCTCGGTCCGTGGCGCTGCACCGCGCACTGCGCGGGGCCCGGGAGCAGCGGCATACGCGTCGTCGTCGCCGTCCTCGTCCTCCAGTTCGGCCAGCGCTGCTTCCAGCGCCGCGATGCGCGCATACACGTCGGCGTCGGTGAGCGGTGGCGAGTCGCCATTCTGGTCCCGGCGCTTCTCACTGACTCGTGGCGTTGCGGTCAGGCCGCGCCGGAACAGGTTCGAGACCAGTGCGCCGGCGCCGGTCCGCACGCCGCGCACCATGCCGGTCGCCGAGGCCACCGTGGCTTGCGCCTCGTCCTGCACCACGTCGAGCATGATCCCGAACTGGTGGAGCCGTGCCTCGGCGGCGTCGATCCCGTCGCGCACCGCGTCATCCACCGCCTCGATGGTGCCGGACAGCTTGCGCAGGTCGCCGCGCGCGTCCTTCGTCACCGCCGACAACTCGGTCGCGATCTGGTTCAGGTTGCGCGCCAGCGGGATCACTTCATCCGCCAGCCCTTGCAGTCGGCCGCCGAGATTCCGCTCCGCACCTTTCAGTGCGCGCGCCATGCCCAGCAGCGCCACCGCGATGCCCAGCAGCAGCAGCGTCACCACGATGCTCAGCACACCGGATGCAACGCTGTACCACGGGGTCGGTACGTCCACCGGACGCACCAGCAGCGTGTCGGCGATCATCGCAAGGACAGGAGGGATCGGCATGCTCGAAGTTACCCGCCGTTCCGCACGCTGCGCACCCCCGCGCTTGACCTGCTGCCATGAGTCCGGCAGCTTCACGCGCCGAAGGCACCGCTGCAGAGTCGGGACGGGCATCGCGGCTCGTCCACATCCTGCAGCGATTCCTTTACTGACCCCGTTCGGGAGCGTATGCATGGCCGGTCTGCGGTATGTGGTGGAAGGTGGGCATCGACTCTCGGGGACCATCCGTCCGTCGGGGAACAAGAATGCGGCGCTGCCGATCGTGGCCGCCGCCCTGCTCACGGCCGACGAGGTGCAGCTCGAGAACGTGCCGCGGATCCGCGACATCGAGACCCTCGTGCTGCTGCTGCGCTCGGTCGGCGCCGATACCGAGTGGACGGGACCGAACAGCCTGCGCATTCATGCGAAGGAGATTCATCCCGCCACGCTCGATCCCGTCCTGTGCGAGAAGATCCGCGCCTCGATCCTGCTCGCCGGGCCGTTGCTCGCCCGCTGCGGCTCGGTCACGCTGCCGCCCCCGGGCGGTGACGTCATCGGCCGCCGGCGCCTCGACACCCATTTCTTCGCCTTCGAGCAACTCGGCGCGACGTTCACCGCCGGCGCCCAGTTCACGCTCAGCGCGAAGGAGTTGCGCGGTCGTGACATCTTCCTCGACGAACCGAGCGTCACCGGCACCGAGAACGCGATGTGCGCCGCTGCTCTCGCCAAGGGCACCACGATCTTCCGCAATGCGGCCAGCGAACCACACGTGCAGGACCTGGCGCATTTCCTGGTCGGCATGGGCGCGCAGATCGAGGGCATCGGCACCAACACGCTGACCGTGCACGGCGTCGATCGCCTGCACGGCTGCACGCACACGATCGGTCCCGATCACATCGAGGTGGCGAGCTTCATCGGTCTGGCAGCCGTCACGCGCTCCGAACTGCGCATCGCCGACGCTGGTGTGGAACACCTGCGCTCCACGCTCATGGGCTTCGAGCGCCTCGGCATCACCTGTCGCATCGATGGCAAGGACCTGGTGATCCCCGCCGAACAGGAACGCCGCATCCGCGACGACCTGGGTGGACACGTGCCGAAGCTCGAAGACCAGCCGTGGCCTGCCTTCCCGGCCGACGTCATGTCGATCGCGATCGTCACTGCCACGCAGTGCGAAGGCCTGATCCTGATGCACGAGAAGATGTTCGAGTCGCGCATGTTTTTCGTGGACAAGCTGATCTCAATGGGTGCGCGCATCGTGCTCTGCGATCCGCATCGCGCACTGGTGTCAGGCCCGTCGCAGTTGCGCGCCGGCAACGTCGAAAGCCCCGACATTCGCGCCGGCATGGCGATGCTGCTGGCGGCGCTCTGTGCCACCGGCACCAGCACCATCCAGAACGTCGGGCAGATCGAGCGCGGGTACGAACGCATCGACGAACGGCTCAATGCGTTGGGCGCGCGTATCACCCGCATCGCCGATTGATGCTCCCGCCGCACCTCAGCATCCCCGACTTCGACGAGTGGGGGCTGACGGCGTTCACCACCACGCGGGCGGCCGGCACGTTCGGCATGCAGGCGTCGGAGCCGACGGCTGACGTGCTCGGCCGCTGGGATGCGCTGGTGCGTGGTGCCGACGAGCTTGGTGCGCAGCGGTTCGCCAGCGGTTTCCAGGTGCATGGGGATGCGATCGCCGTACACGACGGCCGGTGGCTGGGCTGGCTGCGGACCACCGACGTGGATGGGCACGCGTGGCGCGTGCCCGGCATGGCGGCGGCGGTCACGATCGCCGACTGCGTGCCGGTGTTCATCGGGCACCCGTCGGGTGCCGGCGCGATCCTGCATTCGGGATGGCGCGGCACCGTGGCCGGGATCACCGAGCGGGCCATCGCCTGGTTCGGCCGGTCCGGGTTCGGCGCCGGGAGCCTCCGGCTGCACCTTGGCCCATCGATCTGCGGTGGCTGTTACGAAGTCAGCGCGGACGTCTACGCCGCCGTGACGAACTCGACCGTGAATAGGCCGACGACGGTGGACCTGCGCAGCGCCATTGCGGATCGGGCCCGCCGGCTGGGCGTGCGCCAGATCGCCATCAGCGAATGGTGCACGCGCTGCTCCAATGACCGCCTCTTTTCGCACCGCGCTGGCGACGCGGGCCGCCAACTGGGCGTCCTGATCAGCCCCGATCCACGCAAGTGACGACGTCGCAGGCGCTTGAATGGACCTGTGCCGTGGGTTATGATGACCGGAGCAATTCGGTACTACACTGCAAAGTGTGGGGGCCTCCCCGCACTTTTTTGTTTCTGTAAGATTGCGTTTGAGAGGTCGGGAACGTGGCGGCACCTATCGCGGCAGCTGTGCAGCAGGTGGTCGACTCGGCAGTCACGGAGGCGGGCTTCGAGCTCTTCTCGCTGACGGGCGGCGGCACCCGGAACCGGCCGCTGCTCGAGGTGCGCATCGATCGGCCCGACGGGGCCAAGGTTACGATCGAGGATTGCGCCGCCGTGTCGCGCGCGATCGAGGCGGTACTGGACGGAAGCAGTCTGGTCGCAGAGACGTACAGGTTGGAGGTGTCGTCGCCGGGCATGGATCGCCCGCTGCGGCATGCTGCCGATTGGCGGCGGTTCGCTGGGCGCCGGGTGGCGGTCACGAGCGGCGCGCTGGTGGGGAGTCGGGTCGAGGGCACGCTGCTCGGTGTCGATGACACCGCCGACGTGGAGACGGGTGTGGTGCAGGACGATCAGGGAACGGAACATCGGGTGGCACTCGCCGACGTGAAAACCGCGCGGCTGGTTGTCACCTGGAATCGATAGAAGGTCGAGGCGATCGCGATGGATATTCTGAACGCAATCAAGGAACTCACCAACTCCAAGCAGATGGATCGCGAGGAGCTGCGTGCGCTTTTGCAGGATGGCATTCTGGCGGCGCTCGGCCGGAAGTATGGGCCGACCGTGGATGCGGAAGTCGAGATCGACGAGACGAAGGGTGAGATTCGCATCGTGCGCCTGCGCACGGTGTCGGCCGAAGTCACGGATCCCGTCCGCGAAGTCACGCTCGAGGAAGCCCGCTTCCTCGACGAGAGCTTCGAGGTCGGTGACGTGATGGAAACCCCGATCGAGTTCGCCGAATTCGGCCGCACCGCCGTGCAGGCCGCCAAGCAGCGCATCCTGCAGCGCGTGCGCGAAGGCGAGCGCACCAAGATCAAGGATGAGTTCTCGGGCCGCGTCGGTGACTTATTCTCCGGTGAGGTGCAGCAGATCGAGCGCGGTAAGCTGGTGCTGATGCTGAACCGTCATCGCGAGGCGGAGGCCATCATCCCGTACCGCGAACAGAATCATCGCGAGCATTACCACCAGGGCGAGACAATCCGCGCGGTGCTGAAGAAGGTCGAGGACACGCCGAAGGGGCCGCGCCTCGTGTTCAGTCGGTCCGATCCGCTGTTCGTGCAGGCGCTGTTCAAGCTCGAGGTGCCCGAGATCCAGCAGTCGGTGGTCGAGATCCGCGCCGCGGCGCGTGAAGTCGGCAGCCGCACCAAGATCGCGGTGTTCTCGCGCGACGACGCGATCGATCCGGTCGGCGCCTGCGTCGGTCTGAAGGGTGCGCGCGTGCAGGCCGTGGTGAATGAACTCGGCGGCGAACGCATCGACATCGTGCCATGGTCGGCCGATCCGGAGCGGTTCGCCAAGCTGGCGCTGGCGCCGGCCAAGGTCGCGCGTGTGTTCAGCGATCCGGCCACCAAGACGATTCAGGCCGTCGTGGACGAGGACCAGCTGTCGCTGGCCATCGGTCGCAACGGGCAGAACGTCCGCCTGGCGTCGGAACTGACCGGCTGGAAGATCGATCTCTACTCCAGCCGCGAGTGGGTCGAGCGCACCGAGGGCGGCCCGGGCTTCGCACCGCTGCCGCCGGAACCGGTCGCCGACGTGCCGCTGTCGGCGCTCGAGGGGCTGTCGATGGCAACCGTGGCCGTGCTCGAGGCAGGCGGGTATCGCACGCTCAACGATATTATTGATCTCGAGCGCGCCGACTTTCTCAAGCTGCCTGGCATCGCCCCCGCCGAGGCGGACCGGATCATGGGCATTCTCGACGAACTGACGATGGATGACGCGACCGAGGAAGGTGGCACGCCCGCCGAGGGAGGCGCCGCCTGACCGACTCGCCGGAGCGACGCAAGCTCGCAGCGCTGCTCGGCTTGGGATTTCGGGGACGGCTGGTGGTTGTGGGAGTGGAGCAGGTGCGCGCCGAAGTGAAGAAAGGCACCGTCAGGCTGGCCGTGATTGCGCACGATGCGTCGCGCCACAGTCGGGAAAAGGTGGTGCCGCTGTTGAAGGCGAAGGGCATCGACATCATCGAGGTGATGTCGGCGGACGAGTTGGGCGCCGCATGCGGGCGCGAGCAGACTGCAGCGGTGGGGATTACCGACGCAGGGTTGGCGCGGGGCGTTCGAGCCATCGGGCTCGACACCGGGCGCTCGGAGTGACTTTCGGAGGCTGGGCTTGAGCAAGTTGCGCGTCATGGATATGGCCGGTGAGTTCGAGATCAACGTCGATGAAGTGATCGCGATGTTGCGCTCGATGGACGTCCCGGTGCTGAGCCCGCAGAGCGGGTTGACCGACGACCAGGTGTCGCGGATCCGGGCACGGTGGGAGCGCGAGAAGCGCGCCCGCCTTGCCAAGGCCGCCGCACCAGCTCCCGCGGCTGCCCGCCGCCGCAAGGGTGCCACGGCCACGGCCGAACCGGCTGCAGCGGCGCCCGCCGTTGGCGCTGCGGATGCCGCACCGGATGCCGAGCACGCCGGCGCACCCGCCGTGCGCCGCCGCAAGGCCGCCGACGTCGCCGCGCAGCAGGCCATCCACGACGCCGCCGCTGCCGCTCAAGCCGAGGCCACTGCCGCCGCCGATGCTGCGCACGAGGCCACCGTTGCCGCTGCCGCGCCGCCGGTGTACGTCGCCCCGCCAGCGCCGGTCGAGCCTGCGGTCACGTCCGACGACGCCGGTTCGGCAGCCGCTCCGGCTGCCGCCAGCACGCCCGACGTCGTGACGCCCACGCCTCCTCCCGTCCGTCCGGCGCCCGTGGCCAGCGCGTCTCCGTCGCAGCCGATGCCCACGCCGTACGCCAGTGCATCGCCGTCCACGCAGAGTGCCGGTGGCTCGCCGTCCTCGGGGCGCCCGCCGCTGCGTCCTGCCTCGGCCGGCTTGCCCGACCGACCGCGTGCCGCCGGTGCCGGTCTGCCTCCGCGTGGTCGCCCCGGCCAGGGTGGTGGCAACTTCAGTGGTCCGCGTCCCGTCGCCTCGGCCACGCCGTCGTTCGGCGGTCCGGCTGTGCGTCCGCCGGGTGGCGGTGCGCCGCGTCCCGGTGGCGGTGCCCCCGGCGCCGGCTCAGCGCCGCGCCCGGGTGGTGATCCGCGTCGTGGTGGTGGCAAGAAGGGCAAGCGCGGTTCGGTCGACCAGGCCGCCGTCGATGCCAACATCTCGAAGACGATGAGCGCCTTGCGCGGTCCTGCGCGTCGCGGTCGTCGCTTCGACGATTCCGCGTCGCGTGAGGAGTTGGAGGCGTTCCGCGCCGCCGCTGCCGAGCGTGAGCGCACGACGGTTCGCGTCAACGAGTTCATCACGGTCTCCGAGCTGGCGCAGATCCTCAAGGTCGCGGCCACCGAGATCGTCGGCTTCGCATTCAAGCACCTGGGGTTGATGGTCACCATCAACCAGCGTCTCGACTTCGACCAGATCGAGCTGATCGCCGGTGAGTTCGGCTTCCAGGCGGTGAAGGAAGAGGAATACCAGGTCGAGGAGGAAGGGGAGAAGATCGTCGACGCCGTCGAGGATCTGGTGTCCCGTCCGCCGGTCGTGACCATCATGGGTCACGTCGACCACGGCAAGACGTCGCTGCTCGACTACATCCGCAAGGCGAACGTGGTGGCCGGCGAGGCCGGTGGCATCACGCAGCACATCGGCGCGTATCACGTCACGCTCGCCGGTGGCAAGACCATCACGTTCCTCGACACACCGGGTCACGAGGCCTTCACGGCCATGCGTGCGCGTGGTGCGCAGGTCACGGACATCGTGGTGCTGGTGGTGGCGGCTGACGACAAGGTGATGCCGCAGACCATCGAGGCCATCTCGCATGCCCGCAACGCAGGTGTGCCGCTGGTGGTGGCGATCAACAAGATCGATGCCCCCGGCGCCGATGCGGCCAAGGTGCGTCAGGACCTCCTGCAGCAGAACGTCATTCTCGAGGACTTCGGCGGTACCGTCCTCGCCAGCGACATCTCGGCGAAGAAGGGCACCAACGTCGACCAGCTGCTCGACCAGATCCTGCTGCAGTCCGAAATTCTCGATCTCAAGGCCAATCCGGCGCGTCGTGCGCAGGGTGCAGTGGTCGAGGCCCAGCTCGATCCGGGCAAGGGCCCGGTGGCCACGGTGCTGATCCAGAACGGCACGGTGAAGGTCGGTGACGACTTCATCTGCGGCGTCTTCTCGGGTCGTGTGCGTGCGCTGCTCGACGAGCGTGGCAAGATCGTGAAGTCCGCTGGTCCGGCGATCCCGGTGCAGGTGCTCGGCATGACCGGTGTGCCGATGGCGGGCGACCAGTTCGTGGTGGTCGAGGATGCGGCCGAAGCACGTGAGATCGCGCAGCGTCGCGAGCGTCTCGAACGTGAGGCACGCAGCCGTCGCACCACCAAGTCGTCGGTCTCGCTGGCGGACTTCATGGCGGCCGCGAACTCGGGCGAGAAGCGCACGCTCAAGATGCTGATCAAGGCCGACCAGGGCGGACCGGCGGAAGCACTCGCCGACGCTTTGCAGCAGCTGTCGAATGCCGAAGTCCAGGTGGAGGTCATCTCGCGTGGCGTGGGTGCCATCTCCGAGAGCGACATCCTGCTGGCCAAGGCGGCCGGCGCGATCATCGTCGGCTTCCATGTGCGCCCCGACAACAAGGCGCGCTCGGCGGCGGAACGCGAAGGTGTGGACATCAAGCTGTATCGCATCATCTACGAAGCCGTCTCCGACGTGAAGTCGGCGCTCGAAGGCATGCTGCGTCCGGAACAGCGCGAAGTCATCTTCGGCGAGGCCGAGGTGCGCGAGGTGTTCCGCGTCCCGAAGCTCGGCGCCATCGCCGGGTGCATGGTGCGCAGCGGCATGATGAACCGGCAGGGCAAGATGCGCGTCATCCGCGACGGCGTGGAAGTGTACGAGGGCAGCATCTCCTCGCTGCGCCGCTTCAAGGACGACGTGAAGGAAGTGAAGGAAGGCTACGAGTGTGGTATCGCGATCGAGAACTTCAACGACATCAAGGTCGGGGACGTGCTCGAGTGCTTCCGCACCGAGGAAATCGCGCGCACGCTCTGAGGCGCCTGGTTTTAACCGTGGCCCCCTCGGTGCATTCGCACTGCGGGGGCCACTGCGTCAGGGCCACGCTGGTTTGGCCCGCCGCGCACTGGAGAGACTGATGGCTGGAAACGAACGCCGCCCCGACCGGGTGGCCGCAGCGATACGGGAAGAGGTGGCGCGCGTGCTTTCGCGCGACGTGCAGGATCCGCGCATCACCGGCGCCTTCGTCACCGTCACCGGTGTCGAGGTCTCACGCGACCTCCGCACCGCCAAGATCTTCGTCAGCATCCTCGGCGACGACGATGCCAAGACGCTGGCGCGCGAAGGGTTGCACGACCTCGCTCCGCAGCTTCGTGGACCCGTCGGTCGCGCCCTCCGCCTGCGTGCGGCACCGGAGATCTTCTTCAAGGTGGACGAGAGCGTGGCCTATGCCGCGCGTATCGAGACCCTGCTGGCGCAGATCAAGACCCCGGCCGCGGACGCCGAGCCCGACGAAGCCTCCGGCACCACCGACTCTACCACCGACTCCACCGCCGACACACCGCGCGCCGGCGACGATGACGACCGCGGCGACTGACGGACTGCTGCTGCTTGACAAGCCCGCCGGCATCTCCTCGCATGACGCGGTGCTGGCGGCGCGTCGGGCGCTCGGCGAGAAGCGGATCGGACATGCGGGCACGCTGGATCCGTTCGCCACTGGCCTGCTGGTGCTGCTCACCGGGCGCGCCACGCGGCTGTTGCCGTACATCCCCGGTGAACCGAAGGTCTACGACGCCTCCATCCAGTTCGGCGCCGAGACCGATACCGAGGACTTGCTTGGCACGGTGATCCGCGAGGCCCGGCTGCCATCCGAAGCCGACGTGCGCAATGCATTGCCGACGTTCACTGGCGTACAGCATCAGGTGCCACCGGCCTATTCCGCCAAGCGCGTGGATGGACAGCGCGCGTACGAAGCCGCGCGTGCCGGTGTGACGCTCGACCTGAAGCCGGTGGAAATCACCGTGCACTCCTGGGAGCTGCTGGCCTGGCACGGCGACGCCTGCGACGTGCGCATCGTGTGCGGCGGTGGCACCTACGTACGGTCGCTGGCGCGCGACCTCGCGCGTCACGTGCACAGCGCGGCGCACGTGCGCGCCTTGCGTCGCGTGGCCGCCGGCGTCTTCGATGTCGCCGATGCGCAGCCGGTGCTCGCCTTGCGCGACGCCCCACCCAACCTGCGGCCGCCGCTCGAGGCGCTGCCGCACCTGCCATCGGTGGCACTCAGCAACGACGACGTGCATCGCATCCGTCGCGGCCTCGACATCGCGATCCTCGAAGAGCCGTCGCGCGTCACGTCGCACGTGGCGCTGGTGGCGGCCGAACATGGTGGCCTGATCGCGCTTGGCGAACGGATCGCCGACCGCTGGCAGCCGCGGGTCGTGATGCGCGATGCCTGAGCTGCGAGACGCTTCGGGGTTGCCTCCGACCGTCCTGCGCTCGGCCGTCACGGTCGGCACCTTCGATGGTGTGCACCTCGGACATCACGACGTGCTCCAGCGGCTCGCCGCGCGCGCGCGCGCCGACGACATGGCCAGCGTGCTGGTGACGTTCGCGCCGCATCCGAACGAGGTGGTGCGACCGAGTGCGGTGCCGATGCTGATCACGCCCGGCATGGAAAAGTTCGAGGCGCTGGCGGCGATCGGCATCGACTACTGCGCCGTGATGCCATTCACCCGCGACCTGGCCACACTCACGGCCGCGGAGTTCGTGCGGCGCGTGCTGCGACCGCGCTTCCGCATGGAGGCGCTGCTGATCGGGCACGATCATGGCTTCGGGCGCGACCGCGCTGGTGGACGTGAGCAGCTCGTGGCCCTGGGCGCGGCGGACGGATTCGCCGTGCAGCGGGTCGATCCGTTCAGCCTCGCCGACGGCACCGTCGTGTCGTCGTCCGCCATCCGCACCGCGGTGGCGCAGGGTGAGCTGGAGTCGGCACGCCTGGCGCTCGGCCGCCGGTACTCGCTCACCGGGACGGTGCAGCAGGGCGATCGGCGTGGGCGCACCATCGGCTTCCCGACCATCAACCTGGGCACGCCGCCGGCGCGGAAACTCCTGCCGCCGGCCGGTGTCTATGCCGCCGTCGCCCAGACGCCCGGTGGCGCGTTCGGTGCCATGATGAACCTCGGGGCGCGTCCCACCGTCGCCGATGCCCGGCAGACTGTCGAGGCGCATCTGCTGGACTTCTCGGGCGACCTCTACGGGGCCGCGGTGCGGCTCGACCTGGTTGCCCACCTGCGCCCGGTCCGGCGGTTTGACGGCCTGCAGGAACTGACGGAACAGCTGGCGCTGGACCGGTTAGCAGCCCGGACTGCGTTGACCCGGTTCGCCTGAACCGGCTAGGTTACGCGGCTATCCGAACACCGATCGACTTTCCCTCAATCCGCTGCAGGGCATGAACAGTCTGCGGTCCCGCCTCCTGCTGATCGTCGCGGCCATCGCGCTTTCGGTTTTCGCTCTCTTCCCGCGCGCCACAGCCGTGCGGGAACGGCAGCCTGACGGTTCGTTCGTCGAATCCACCAAGCGCCTCTGGCCCCTGAAGTACGGGCTCGATCTGCAGGGCGGCATGCACCTCGCACTCGAGATCGACGAGAGCAAGGGTGCCGTCGCCGACAAGAAGGATGCGATCGGTCGTGCACTGAAGACGGTCCGCAATCGCATCGACCAGTTCGGCGTGTCCGAGCCGGTGGTGCAGCAGGTGGGCGATGATCGCATCATCGTCGAACTGCCCGGCATCGACGACCAGAAGCGCGCGCAGGATTTGTTGCAGGGGGCCGCATTCCTGCAGTTCCAGATCACCGACGAGACCAACGCGCTCGAGAAGTCGCTGCCGCGCATGGACGCCGCAGTGCGCAGCCAGCGCCTCGATGTCGCCACCGGTGCTCCGGCTGCCGTCGCCAGCAAGCCGTCGGCCGTTGAGGGCTTGTTCACCGGCGACTCGACGAAGAAGACTGTCGCCGCCGCCGGCAAGCCCGCCGGTGCCGACACCGCGAAGGTTGCCGCAGCCGACACAGCCGCGAAGAAGGATGCCAACGGTCCGGTCACCAAGTTGGTGACGCCGGGCCAGTTCCCCGGCCAGTACTTCATCAAGGAGAGCGACGTCGAGAAGATGACGCGCTTCCTCGCCGACACCGTGGTCCGCGCCGCGATCGCGCCGGGCAAGGTGATCCGCTTTGATGCCGACACGCTTGCCGGCGCGCCGGGGCAGGGTGCCTATCGCGCGATGTACGTGCTGGACAGCAAGCCGATCATCACCGGTGAGTATCTCACCAACGCGAAGCCGAACAACAATCCTCTCGAAGGCGGCTTCATCGTCGAGTTCGAGTTCAATGCCGAGGGTGGCCGTATCTTCCGTCGTGAGACCGGTCGGCATGTGCGGGACAACATGGCCGTCGTCCTCGACGATCGCGTCATTACGGCCCCGACGATCAACAGCGCCATTGGCCGCAACGGCCAGATCACGCTCGGTGGCGCCGGGCTCCAGGAAGCGCAGGACCTGGCACTGGTGCTGCGCGCCGGCGCGCTGCCGGTGGCGCTCAAGGTCGCCGACATGCGCAGTATCGGCGCCAGCCTCGGTCAGGACTCCATCGACAAGGGCAAGCTCGCCTTCGCCATCGCGATCGCCCTCGTGATCGCGATCATGGTCGGCTACTACCGCTTCAGCGGTATGATCGCCTGCGTCGCACTGGCGCTGTACATCTTCTTCACGCTGGCGGCACTCGCCGGGTTCGGCGCCACCCTGACGCTGCCCGGCCTCGCCGGACTGGTGCTCGGTGTCGGCATCGCGGTGGACGCCAACGTGCTGATCTTCGAGCGCATCCGCGAGGAGATGGATCGCGGCAAGTCGGCACGCCTGTCGATCGATGAAGGCTTCAAGCACGCCCTCAGTGCGATCGTGGACACCAGCGTGGCCACGATCCTCTCGGGCGCCGTGCTCTACCAGTACGGCACGGGACCGGTGCGCGGCTTCGCCGTGACGCTGGTGGTGGGTGTCGCCGCCTCGCTGTTCACGGCCATCTTCGTGACGCGGACCCTTCTCCTCCTCTGGCTTGACCGCACCGGCGGCACGAAGCCACTGAGCATCTGATGCTGCGAATCTTTCACAACACCAAGTACGACTTCATCAAGTGGTGGAAGGTCGCCGCCATCTCCACCATCGCGTTCATGTTGATCGGTCTGGCGTCGTTCGCCATCACCGGCCCGGTGAACTATTCCGTCGAGTTCACCGGCGGCACGCTGATGCAGCTGAAGTTCAAGGAAGCCGGTGATGCCGGGAAGATCCGTGCGGCGCTCGATGGCGCCGGGATCCGGGGGGCTGAGGTCCAGCGGTTCGGCGGTGCGGACGAGTTCATCGTGCGCGCACAGGAGACATCACTCGTCTCCGAGCAGGCGGCGGGCGCGGAGAAGGTGGCCGACCGGATCAAGCAGGCGCTCTCGACATCGCTCGGTGCGCAGAACTTCACCGTCGCGCGCACGGAATCGATCAGTCCCAAGGTCGGCGAGGAGCTGAGCCGCAACGCGGTGCTGGCCATGGTGCTGGTCTCGATCGCGACCCTGATCTACCTCGCGTTCCGCTTCGAGTGGCGCTTCGGCGTGGCGGCGGTCGTCGCCACCCTGCACGACACGCTGATCACGATCGCGTTCATCAAGCTGCTGCACCTCGAGGTCTCGCTGACGGTGGTGGCCGCGATCCTCACGCTGCTCGGCTATTCGATGAACGACACGATCATCATCTTCGACCGTGTGCGTGAGAACCTGAAGACGTCGGGCAAGACGCCGCTCTACGACGTCCTCAATCGCTCGATCAACGACACCCTGCCGCGCTCGATCATGACGCATGCGACCACGTTCGCCGCGTCGCTGGCACTGCTGCTGTTCGCCGGTGAGGTGATCCGGCCGTTCGCGTGGGTGATGACGTTCGGCATCTTCGTCGCCACGTTCAGCTCCATCTACGTGGCCGGCCCGGTGCTGATCTGGATCGAGCACAAGTTCCCGCGGAAGGCTGCCACCGGTGTGGCCTCGCGCACCGACGGCGGCACGCCGCGCCCGGGCGCCGTCGCCACCCGGTGACCGCACGGCACGCGAACGCTGAGTCGACGGACCGCCGCCCTGCGCGGCGGTTTTGTCGTTGCGGGGGCAGCGCATGCTGATCGATAGTCACGCGCACCTCGCGGGCGAGAAGTTCGACGCCGATCGCGATGCGGTCCTGCAGCGCGCCTGGGACGCAGGGCTCACGCATGTCGTCGTCATCGGCGAGACGACCGATGCTGCGCGTGACCTCGCGCGCCGCGACCCTGCGCGGCTCTCGTTCACCGCCGGCGTGCATCCGCACGAGGCCGACACCTTCGACGCGGCGCGCGACGTCCCGCGGATTCGCCAGCTCATCGCCGATGGCGCGGTGGCGATCGGCGAGTGCGGTCTCGATTACTACTACGATCACAGTCCGCGCGAGCGACAGCTGGAGGCCTTTCAGCTGCAGCTCGACCTGGCGGCGGAATCAGGCCTCCCGGTCGTGGTGCACACTCGCCAGGCCGAGGACGACACCACGCGGATGATGCAGGCCGCGGCCGCGCGTGGCGTGCACGGCGTGCTGCACTGCTTCACGGGCTCACCCGAGCTGGCGCGTGCGGCAATCGATGTCGGCTGGTGCCTCTCCATCAGCGGTATCGCGACCTTCCGCACGTGGGACCGCGACGACGTGGTGGCCATCATTCCCGATGCGCAGTTGCTGGTGGAAACCGACAGCCCGTACCTGGCGCCGGTGCCACATCGCGGGCGCCGCAACGAATCGGCTTTCCTTCCTGCCACCGTCGCGCACCTCGCGACCGTGCGCGGCACCACCGCCACCGATCTCGGTGCACTCACGGCACGGAATGCGATTCGCTTCTTCCGGCTGCCGCTTCACTCATCGCACCCCTGAGCACGATGCCCACCGATCTCGAGATCGCGCAGTCCGTCACGCTCCGCCCGATTCGCGACGTCGCGGCGGAACTGGGTCTCGACGAGGAGCAGATCGACCTCTACGGTCGCTACAAGGCCAAGCTGCCGCTCGAAGTGGCAACGCGGCCGGTGAAGGGCAAGCTGGTGCTCGTCACCGCCATCCATCCCACGGCGGCCGGCGAAGGCAAGACCACCACCTCGGTCGGGCTCGCGCAGGCGTTGCGGCGCATGGGCACCAACGTGATCCTCTGCCTGCGTGAGCCAAGCCTCGGCCCGGTGTTCGGCGTCAAGGGCGGGGCAGCCGGCGGCGGCTACGCGCAGGTGCTGCCGATGGAGGACATCAACCTCCATTTCACCGGCGACTTCCACGCCATCGCCAGTGCGCACGCGCTGTTGTCGGCGCTGCTCGACAATCACCTGCAGCAGGGCAACGCGCTGGCCCTCGATCCGCGGCGCATCACCTGGCCTCGCACCATCGACATGAACGATCGCGCGCTGCGCAAGGTGATGGTTGGCATGGGTGGCGTCGCCAACGGTGTGCCACGCGAAGAGCGCTATGTGATCGTGCCGGCCAGCGAGATCATGGCGATCCTCGCCCTCGCCTCCGATCTCGACGACCTGCAGGCGCGACTCACGCGCATCGTCGTCGGCAGCACCCGCGACGGGCGGTTCGTCACCGCTGGCGAGCTGGGTGCGGCCGGGGCCATGACGCTACTGCTGCGCGACGCATTGCGACCGAACCTCGTGCAGACTGCCGAGGGTGGCCCCGCGCTGGTGCACTGCGGGCCGTTCGCCAACATCGCCCACGGCTGCAACTCGCTGATGGCCACACGCTCCGCGCTGGCGCTGGCGGATGTGGTGGTGACCGAGGCCGGATTCGGCTCCGACCTCGGCGCCGAGAAGTTCTTCGACATCAAGGCGCGCGTCGGCGGCCTGCATCCGGCTGCGGTGGTGATCGTGGCCACCGTGCGCGCGCTCAAGCTGCATGGCGGGGCCGACAAGGCGCACCTCGCCACCCCCGACGTCGAGGCGGTGCGCGAAGGGCTCGCCAATCTCGAGCGCCACATCGCCAACGTCCGCCAGTTCGGTGTGCCGGTGGTCGTGTCGCTCAACCGCTTCACCACCGACAGCGACGAGGAACTGCACTGCGTGTTGCAGGCGGTCGAGCGCTCTGGCGCGCGCGGCGCACTCTGCGAGGTGTGGGCGCATGGTGGCGAGGGCGGCCGGGCGCTGGGCGAGCAGGTCCTCGAACTGCTGGCTGGCGACACACCAGTCTTCACGCCGCTCTATGACATCACGCTCGGCATCCGGGCGAAGATCGGGACGATCGTGTCGCGGGTTTACGGCGGCGATGGCGTGGACTTTTCGCCGCGCGCCGAGCGCGCGATCCGGGACCTCGAACGTCAGGGACTGGGCGGCACACCGGTGTGCATTGCGAAGACGCAGTCATCCTTCAGTGATGATCCGTCACTGCTCGGTGCGCCGCACGGGTTCCGTGTGCACATTTCCGAAGTGTATCCCGCTGCCGGCGCCGGGTTTGTGGTGGCTCAGGCCGGTGATATCATGACCATGCCCGGACTGCCGGCTATCCCGTCGGCCGTGCGGATCGGTGTCGATGGCGCGGGACGTGCCATCGGGTTGTTCTAGGGCTCCATTCTCCGAGGAATCGTCGTGACCAAGCGCGTGATCAGCACCCCCGATGCCCCAGCGGCCATCGGCCCCTACTCGCAGGCGATTGCGATTGACAACCTGCTCTTCACGGCCGGTCAGATCGCGCTCGACCCGGTCACCATGACCGTCGTCCCGGGTGACGTCGCGGCGCAGGCGGAGCAGGTGATGAAGAACCTCACCGCCATCTGCGTGGCGGCCGGTGCCTCGCTGCAGGACGTGGTGAAGACCACCGTCTTTCTGCAGGACATGAGCGACTTCCAGGCCATGAACGAGGTGTATGCGCGGCACTTCGGTGACAACCGGCCGGCCCGCAGCACCGTGGCGGTGCGTGGCCTGCCGCGCGACGTGCGCGTCGAGATCGAAGCCATCGTGCGCCTGCCGAACGCCTGAGTGTCGCACCCGCCTGTCGCATCGTCGCACGGCGTGGTGCGCCAGCGGGTGCAGGTGATCGCCGTCGGCGCGCTGCTGCTCTGCAGCGCGCAGGCGGCGGCGGCGCAGCGGGTGCCGATCCAGCCACCGAAGCAGGATTCGGTCGTCAAGGACACCACCACGCGCGCACCGGCCCGTCGGTTGCCGAACAGCATTCCCGATTCGCTGCTGCGTCCGCCGATCTCACCCAAGGCCGCGTTCCTGCATTCGCTCGTCCTGCCGGGGTGGGGACAGGGGGCGCTCCGCCGGTCCACGGCCGCCACGCTCTTCTCCGCCGCCGAGATCGGGGCGCTGTACATGGTGGCCAAGTCGCGCGCCGACCTGCGTCGCGCCAAGTCACTCAGCACCCTCGACTCCATCACCGTGGGCGACCCGTCCCTCGGTGAGCCGGTGACCCGCATTCCGGCGGTGCCACCGGGCCTCGTCAACGCGCGGCGTTTGCACCTCGAGGACTGGATCGCGGTGCTGGTGTTCAATCACCTGATCGCCGGCGCCGACGCCTACGTCGCAGCCAACCTCTGGGATCTTCCGGCGCGCGTCTCGATCCGCCACACCCCGGCCGGCACCGGCATCGGCGCGCAGTTCCGCTGGTGAACGACGCGGCCATCGGCGTCTTCGATTCCGGCATCGGCGGACTCACCGTCGTCGCCGCGATCATGCGGGAACTGCCGGACGAACGTGTGCTGTACCTCGGGGACACGGCGCGCGTCCCATACGGGCCGAAGAGTCCTGAGACCGTGCTGCGTTACAGTCGGCAGATCGCGGCCTTCCTGCTGGAACAGCGCGTCAAGGCGATCGTGATCGCCTGCAACACCGCCACCGCGCATGCGCTCGAAACACTGCAGCGTGAAGTGGACGTGCCGGTCATCGGTGTGGTGCAACCCGGTGCACGCGCTGCCGTCCGCGCCACGCGCAATGGCCACATCGGCGTCATCGGCACCGCCGGCACCGTGAAGTCCGGTGCCTACACCCGTGCAATTGGCGCACTCTCGGCCGACGCCATCGTGACGGGTTCGGCCTGCCCGCTGTTCGTGCCGCTGGTGGAGGAGGGGTGGGTGGATCATCCCGCCACGCGACTGATCGCCGAGACGTATCTCGCACCGTTGCGCGATGCCAGCGTGGACACGCTGGTGCTGGGCTGCACGCACTATCCGCTGCTTGCGCCGGTGATCGGTGCGGTGGTCGGTGCGGGCGTCACGCTGGTGGACTCCGCCGCCGAGACGGCGCTCGCGCTGCGTGACGTGCTCGCAGCGCAGTCGATCGAAGCGTCAGGTGCCGCTGCCGGCCTCGCGCACCGCTTCGTCGCGACCGATGCGCCCGACGCCTTCCGTCGTGTCGGGCAGCGCTTCATCGGACCGGCGCTGGACCATGTCGAGACGACGGTCTTCGCCTGACGACGTGAGCTCCAGCAGTTCGATGCGGTCTTCGGTCAACCGCAGGTAGCGAGGCACGTCACCCCATCCACCGGGGTTCGCATACACACCACCGCTCGCGCCCCGCGTCAGGCCAGCCACGTGCGAATGCCCGAATACCACCAGGTTCGGTGCGTCGGCGCCGGTCATCCGAGCCAAGGCCACGTCGCGCAGGCCGATGCCGCTGTCGGCGGCAGTGTGCACACGGCTCGCACCCGATGTCCCCAGCGCCAGTCGCGTGCCGAAATCGGGGTGCAGCAGCTTGAACGCCCAGACCGACAGCGGATGCCGCAGGATCGGCTTGATGCGCAGGTAGCCCGCGTCGGCGGCACCGCGCAACCCGTCACCGTGCTCGATGTCCACGCGCCATTGGCCGACGCTGGCGCGCAACGGTGTCGTCTGGAACGTGATGCCGAGATCACGACGCAGCACCTCACCGCCCCAGCAGTCGTGGTTGCCGGCGATCCACGTGATCGGCATGCCTGCGGCACGCAGTTCGCCGAGTGCGCCCAGCACCGGCAGCGCGAACGTCGGGATCGATCGCCGCCACTCGAACCAGAAGTCGAGGATGTCGCCGTTCAGCACCAGCGAGCCGGGATTGCCTCGCAGCCGTCGCAGGAATGCCAGCAGCGCGTCGGTCGTCGCAGCCGGTGCGGCGCCGACATGGCAGTCGGACAGGATGTACCAGGGCAGTGTGGACACGGCTTGAGATTAGTCCGTCGGGCACACTTTGACAAAAGCATTTGCCCCGGTCCATCTTCGCCGCCGGACTTCTCCTCACCCGTCTCTCCGTGCCCTCACTCGATCCCGCACCAACGTGTGACATCGACCTCCGCGTGCGCTACGCCGAGACCGATCAGATGGGCGTCGTCTATCACGCCAACTACCTCGCGTGGTGCGAGGTGGGCCGCACGGAGCTGATTCGGGTGCGCGGACGCTCGTACGCGGAGATCGAGCGCCTTGGGGTCGGGCTCGCGGTCTCCGATGCGTCGCTGCGTTTTCACGCGCCGGCGCGCTACGATGACCTGGTCCGCATCACCACCACGCTCACCGACATCCGTTCCCGCTCGATGACCTTCGACTACCTGATCAGCCACGTCGAGCGCAGCACGAAGCTCGTCACCGCCAGCACCACGCTGATCGGTCTTGATCGTGACGGACGGATCGCCCGGCTGCCGCACGAGTTGCGCCTGGCCCTCGGCATGTCGGATGCCTGAGCGGCAACCGGCGTTCGGTCTCGTCGTCGCCGCGCTGCTGGTCGCCGCCGCACCCGCGACCGCGCAGCGCATCAGTCTCGATTCCGTCGCGCGTGTGACCTGGGCGCAGCTGCTGGCCGTGCACGATGCGCGATCGGCAGACACAATGGTCGTCGATCGTGCACTCGCCTCCCCCGTCGCGCCGCTGCGTGCCGCCGCCGCACGTGTCGTCGGCATGAACCGCATCACGCCCCGCTACGCCGCGCTCCGCGTGTTGCTGCGGACGGACGGCGACACATCGGTCGCCAGCGACGCCGCCTTCGCGCTCGGCCTCGCCAGCGACACCAGCAGCTGCGGCGACCTGCGAGAGGCGCTCGCCACTGCCGGCGTCGGTGCCGCCGCGGCGTGGTCGCTCGGTGAGCTCGGTACGGCATGTGGTGACTACGCGCCGTCGCTGGCGGCCGCCAACGCGCCGGCGGCACGTGCAGCCATGCTGCGCGTGGCGGGGAAGTGGACGCCGTTCCCCGACTCCGTCGTCGTCGCGGCGTTTCGCAGTGCCACCGCAGGCGAGGAGCGCTGGGCCGCGCTGTATGCGCTTGCCCGTGCCCGACGCCCCGCTGGCGCGCCTCTCGCACTCGCTGCCAGCCGCGATCCATCGCCGGCACTGCGCGAGCTCGCTGCACGCCTGATGACCAGTGCCCTGCAGCTTCCCGCCGATTCGCTCGCAGTCGTCGGTCGGCTCGATACGTTGCTGCGCGATCGTGCGGCGCATGTCCGCATCGCGGCAGTGCGGTCCATCGCCAGCTATCCCGGGTTCGCGTCGGCGCCATTGGCTGCGGCGTGGCCGCGTGAACGCGATGCGAACGTGCGGGTCACCATGGCGCAGTCGATCGGGAGCGTGGCGGCCGACACGTCGCCCCTCTGGCGCCAGTGGTGGACAACCGACACCACGTTCATGGTGCGACGCTCGCTGATCACCAGCGCGTGGGAGGCACGCGCAATCGACGCCCTCGTTGATGACGTTCCGGCCTTGGCGGCGCATCCGGATTTCCGTCTGCGGATCGCGATGATCGACGGTGCCGCCACCGCCGGTGTCGATCGTCACGCGCGACAGATCGCGGCACGACTCACCGACACGGATGCTCGCGTGCGTGCTGCGGCTTTCCGGACCCTCAACGGTCTCGCGCAGCCCATGCGCGATTCCCTCGACTGGCCGGCGCTGGTTGCCAGGGCGCAGCAGGATCCGGACGCTGCGGTGCGTGCCGCCGCCAGCGGGACACGCCGTCGTCCCGACACGACGCCGAACCCCTCCGTTCCGACGCCGGATTTCGAACGCATCGTCGATGAGATCATCGCGCCGAGTCTCGATGGCCGTCCTCCGCTGCTGCTCCTGCAGACAGGGCGCGGTCTGGTCCGGATCGTGCTGGATGGGGTACGGACTCCCATGACTTCCGAGCATCTCTCGCGCCTCGCGCGTGCCGGCTACTTTCGCGACCTGCGCTTCCATCGCGTGGTGCCGGCATTCGTGGC
Source organism: Gemmatimonadaceae bacterium (assembly GCA_031369265.1). Classification (GTDB taxonomy): domain Bacteria; phylum Gemmatimonadota; class Gemmatimonadetes; order Gemmatimonadales; family Gemmatimonadaceae; genus JACMLX01. The sequence goes on from JANMON010000309.1 coordinate 34,112, forward strand.
GCAGGGTGGCGATCCGAGAGGCGACGGGACCGGCGGCCCTGGGTTTGCCATCCGCGATGAATTGAATCGCTCGCCGTACGTGCGCGGCGCGGTCGGGATGGCGTTGTCCGGCCCGGACACCGGCGGCTCGCAGTTTTTCCTCACCCTCGCACCGCAGCCACACCTCGACGGGCACTACACGGTCTTCGGTCGTGTGGTGTCCGGCGCCGCTGCGATGGACGCGCTCGTCCAGGGCGACGCCCTGCGCAACATCTCCGCTTCGACACGATGACTGACTCACTCCGGATGCGCGCCTGGCGCGCGGCCATCGTCGCCGCGCTGCTCGCCGGATGTGCGGCGCCGCGCCTGGCACCGCTCCCGAACGCCACTGCCGTGCCCGATCGCCAGCCACTCCCTGTGATCGAGCTGCCGCGGCACAACCAGCGCATCGTCTTCACCTGGCGCCTGCAGGAGGCCGAGCTCGAAGTGCGCGGCGAGGGGGCGGCTCGCATCGCGGCCCCCGACTCCGCGCGCGTGGACCTGTTCGTGGCCGGAGGCCTCGGCAATGGCGCGGCCTGGGTGATCGGCGACAAGATGCGGCTCGATGCACCGGACGCCCTCCTCAAGGTGCTGCCTCCGCCCGCCTTCCTCTGGGCCGCGCTCGGCCGGTTCGCGATCCCGCCCGGTGCCGACACGCTCGTCTCGCGCAGCGACAGCAGCCTCACCGCCGACATTGGACCCAGTCCGCGCTGGCGCCTCAACCTGGTGGGGCGCCGGATCATGCGCCTCGAGCGGGCCGAAAACGATCGCGTCATCGATCGGCTCGAACGGAAGGGCGATGGAGCGCTAGTTTACTTCCATGCCCCGACACGCCGGCAGCTCACGCTCACGATCACGCGGGTGGATTCCGTCCCGCCCTTCGATGCGGCCATCTGGCGCCCGTAGCGCCAGCACGCTGCTCCTGCTGGGCATCGCCCTGCTGCTCTCCGGGTGCGTGTACGGGTTCGCGGGCGGCGGACTGCCGCCCACGGTGCGCTCGATCGCAGTCATTCCCTTCGAGAACCAGACGTCGTCGGCCGAACTCCAGCAGGAGTTCATGACGCGGCTGCGCCGAGAGCTCCGGTCGCGACTCGGCGTGCGCGAGGCCGGTGAGGCGCAGGCCAGCGCCATCGTGCGCGGCAGCATCACACGTTACGAACCGGACATCCCGATCGCCTTCTCTGCAGACCGGACGCAATCGGTGGCGGCGCGGCGCAAGCTGATGCTGACGGTGGACATCGAGATCTACGATCAGGTCGGCGGCCGCGTCCTCTGGGCCCGCAAGGGCATGACGGCCGAAGGGGAGTACGCGGAACGGGCCGAGACCGAGGGCCGCCGGCAGGCGATCGAGAAACTCGTCAACGACGTGATCGAGGGAGCACAATCGCAATGGTGATGCGGAGAGGCAGTGGATCGGGGGGATGTCTGCTGGGCGTCGCGCTGATCGCGGCCGGTGTCTTCTTCGGCTGGCCGGCGGTGAAGGTCTACGTGCGCGCCTACGAGTACGAGGATGCGATGCGCCAGACGCTCCTGCACTCGAAGACCAGCGACGATGAGGCGATGCGCGCGCGGATGCGCGCCTCGGTCGATTCCATCGGCGACCTGCCTGACGCTGCCTACCAGATCCAGGTCGAGCGCAGCGATGCGATGATCCGGCTGGTGGCCGCGTATACCGACACCATCCGCTTCCCGCTCAAGCCTACCCCGGTCACACATCGCTTCAGCGTGGAGCGCGTGGAGTGATCCCTGCGTCGCCGCTGGACCACATTCGTTCGTGGCAGGACGCGGCACGCTGGCGCGCGGGGCAGGTCGGCCGGGTCGTCTTCACCAACGGGGTCTTCGACCTGCTGCACCCCGGGCACATCGATGTCATTCACGGTGCGCGCGCCTGCGGTGACGTGCTGATCGTCGGGATCAACAGCGACGAGTCGGTGCGACGGCTCAAGGGACCCGAGCGTCCCGTGCGCTCCGAGGCCGATCGCGCCTACGTACTGGCGGCACTGTCGGCGGTGGACTGCGTTGCGGTGTTCAGCCAGGACACCCCACTGGAACTCATCCAGCTGCTCACGCCGGACGTCATCGTGAAGGGCGGTGACTATGATCCGGATACGGTGGTCGGTGCCGCCGAAACGCGCGCCCGCGGTGGCGAGGTCGTGATCATTCCGCTCACGCCCGGACATTCCACCACCGCCACCATCGCCAAACTTCGTTCCGGAAACGCCGATGTCTGACCTCGTTCGTTCGTACGATCGCCAACTCCACCAGATGCGGCCCGTCACCATGGAGCGCGCGGTGACGCCGTATGCCGAGGGCTCGTGCCTGATCAGCTTCGGCGAGACGAAGGTGCTCTGCACTGCCACCGTCGAGGAAGGCGTGCCGGGGTGGCGGAAAGGCAGCAAGCAGGGGTGGCTCACGGCGGAGTACGCAATGCTCCCGCGCGCGACCCGGACACGCACCTCGCGCGAGCGTGGGCAGGTGGGCGGGCGCACGCAGGAGATCCAGCGACTCATCGGTCGCAGCGTGCGCGCGATGCTCAGCGGCTACGAGTTCGGTGAGCGCACCATCAAGGTCGATTGCGACGTGTTGTTGGCGGACGGCGGCACACGCACCGCCGCCATCACCGGCGCCTGCGTCGCCGTCACCGACGCATTCAACTGGTTGCTCGCCCAGGGCACGCTGACCACGTCGCCCGTCGTGCACCGCGTGGCGGCCATCAGCGTCGGCATCGTGGACGGCGTGCCGGTGCTCGATCTCGACTATCCAGAAGACGTGCGCGCCGGCGTGGACATGAACGTGGTGATGGTGGATGCCGCCAAGTTCGTGGAGGTGCAGGGCACCGGTGAGAACGCAACCTTCGATCGCACCGAGCTGGATTCGTTGCTCGCGCTCGCATCGGCAGGCATCGCCGAGTTGCATGCCGCGCAGGACGCGGCGCTGCGGGTGGTGCGCGCCGGCGCGTGATGCCCTGGATCATCGCGACCCGCAGCCGCGGCAAGCTGGCCGAATTGGTGCCGATGCTGGCCGCGCGCGGTGTGCGCGGTATCGGCCTCGATGATGCCGGCGTGATGCCGTACGACGACGAGGAGGGTATCGAAGTCTTCGATACCTTCGCCGCCAACGCGATCGCGAAGGCCAGTTACTTCACCGCGCGCACGGGCATGCCGTGTCTCGCCGACGACTCCGGGCTGTGCATCGACGCGCTCGATGGCGCACCCGGCGTTCGCAGTCGTCGGTTCGCCACCGACCGTGGTCACTCCGCGAGTGTCGGGGCTGACGAAGAAGCGGCCAACAATGATGCCATGATCGATGCCTGCTGGGACAGCGGTCGGGCGCCGCCATGGTCGGCACGGTATGCGTGCGCGGCCGCCTTCTGCGACGGCACCCGCACCATGGTGGCGGAAGGTCGGACCGATGGCGTCATCATGCCGGAGCGCGACGGCAGCGGTGGCTTCGGCTACGATCCATACTTCGTCAGCACCGAGCTCGGAGTGTCGTTCGCGCGCGCCACGCGCGAAGCGAAAGCCGCAGTGAGTCACCGCGGTCGTGCACTGGCCGCCCTGCTGGAACGTCTTGCCGAGCAGGGTGTTGCCGCTGTCGCCCGTTGACGAGGCCGATCGGTTCCGTTAGTCTCGGGGTTCGTGCGGGGCGTAGCGTAGTCCGGTAGCGCGCCTGCTTTGGGAGCAGGAGGTCGCCGGTTCGAATCCGGCCGCCCCGATTGTATCGCTCCGCACGAGGCACCTGACGTGCGGTATCATGAAGCGCCAGTAGCTCAGTTGGATAGAGCGGCAGCCTTCTAAGCTGCGGGTCGGGGGTTCGATTCCCTCCTGGCGCGTCTGCAGTTCCATGCTCCGATAGCTCAATGGTAGAGCAGCTGACTCTTAATCAGTAGGTTGTAGGTTCGAGTCCTACTCGGAGCACTTCACGGCGGCGGTCATCTTCGCGATGGCCGCCGTCGTTTTTTGTGCGCTGGTTCGTGCTTTGCGCGACCGGTGACGTGGCGATATCGTCCGCCGGATGCTCCTGTCGCGGCGCGCGCTGCTGATCCTCACGGTGCTTCCTGCGCCGCTGCTCGCCCAGCATGACGGCCACGCCGGTCCGCCTCGAGCCGACTCCCTGGCGGCGATGGCTACGACGCTGGTGACCCGCGTCTCGCCGGCCCTCGCCGGTCGCCCACGCACCGAGGCGCTGCTCACCCAGCCGATGGTCATGCTTCGCGGCGCCCATCGTGGACGCGCCGTGCAGTACGCGCTCATGCTCAACGCCGAGCGGTGGACCATGCCCGATGGTGAGCCGGTGGCCGGGATCTGGGGCGAGGGGTTCATCGACCGCCGCCACCCGCACACTCTGCTCCACGAAGTGATGCTCACCGGGGAACGCCGCATCGGGAGTGCGCGCCTGTCGCTCTCCACCGGCAAGGGGGTGGTGCCGTTCGGCACCGACGATCCGATGGTACGACCGTTCAGCAAGTATCCCGCGAATCACCACTTCACGCAGATACTCGAACGACTCGAGATCACTGCGGCGCTGCGCATCACACCGCGGGTCAGCGTCGAGGTGGCCACGTTCAACGGTGATGAGCCGGCCGGCACTACCGCTGCACCGCGCTGGGAACGCTTCGGTGATTCGCGCGCACTGCGCCTCACGCTCTGGCCACTGCCAGAACTCGAAGTGCAGGGGAGCGGTGCGTTCGTGCGCTCGCCGGAATTCGCCAGTGGCGAGGGGTTCGATCAGCAGAAGTCGAGCGCCAGCGCTCGCTGGACGCCGACGTCCGGCGTGCTGCGCTACCTGCTCGTCGAGTGGGCGCGTACGCAGGAGAGATACGACGCGCGTGCAATCGTGGATTACGGCACGATCCTGGCCGAAGCGGTGGCGACACACGATGGCTGGATTGCCGGAATGCGGCTCGAGCAGACGTCGCGACCAGAAGAGGAACGCCTGCTCGATCCCTTCCGGACGGCTCGCCCACCTGGCGAGTTGACGATCCTGGGCATCACACGCTGGCGGCTCGCGACGGTCCAGCTGGCGCGGACGATGCCGCCAGTCGTCGGACTGCACGTCACCGCGTTCACCGAGGCCACGCATGCGCGTTCATCACCAGTGCTGCGCCCGGTCCTGCTCGATCCCGCCGACATCAGTGGTCGGCCGACGTCATGGCACCTGACGGTCGGACTCAGGCTTGGCCTTGGCGCCATGCCGACCCGCGTTGGCCGCTACGGTGCCGCGGCCGGCAGAGCTGCGACTGCCGTGCCACTCACGATGCGGGCGCACTGAGTGTGGGCGCCACCAGATCGCGCCTCGTGTGTTGCAGGCGTAGGGCCACATCGCAGGGCTGGACCTGTGATGGTGTTGGCGGCGTATTGCAGCATCATGGGTGTTTCGCGCCTGGAACCAGCGCTCCGCGAGGCGGGGCGCAGCGCGTCACCGCACGGCAGGGAATCAACCGACGATGGGAGTGAGCTGATGCGGCGAGTCGTGAGTGTGGTGATGGGTGCGGGAACGCTGGTAGGATTGCTGGCCTGCGGCGGATCGGGTGGCGACACGCCGGTCACTCCTGCACCGCGCGCGGTGCCGAGTCTGACCGTGATCGGCCAAGGGGTCATCAGCAATCGCTTCAGCGCCGAGATCAGCGTGGGCCCGCGCTACGCTTATTCCTCCACCTGGGGTACGCGCAGTTCCGTGCGCGGTAACGCCGTCTTCATCTGGGATCTCGCCGCTGCGCAACCGACGCTGGTGGACAGCCTGATCGTCGCCGATGCTGGTACGCTCGGCGATGTGCAGGTAGTGGAGGATGCGGCGTTGCTGGTGGTGGCGATCGAACCGGCTGATCGTGGCGCCATCGCGATGTACGACCTGGCCGATGCGGCGCATCCGACCTTCATCGGCCGCTACGAGACGCCGAACACGGCGAATGGTGTGCACACCGCGCAGGTGTCGCGCGTGGCTGGGCGGCTCTACGCGTTCCTGGCGATCGATCCGCGTGGCAGCGATCCGGCGAAGCTGGTGATCGTGGACATCACCAACCCGCGCGCGCCGGTGGAGCGATGGGTGCAGGCGCTCGGTGCACCGTTCATTCACGATGTGCACGTGCGCGACGGTGTGCTGCTGACGGCCGAGTGGAACAATGGCGTGGCGGCGTATGACATCGGTGGCGGTGGTCGCGGCGGTTCACCGTCGGCACCGGTGCTGCTCGGTCGGTTGCAGACGTTCGGCGGCAGTGTGCACAACGTGTTCTGGCTGCGCGATGCCGTCAGCGGTTCGCGATATGTGCTGGTGGGCGAAGAAGGTCCCGGCGCACTCGGCACGTCTTCGCAGGGCGACGTGCATGTGGTGGATGCGTCGTCGTGGTCGGCAATGCGTGAGGTGGCGTTTTACCGTGTGGCCGGCGCCGGCACGCACAATTTCTGGGTGGATGAGAGCGCTGGGGTGTTGTACGCCGCGTATTACAACGCGGGGGTGCGCGCCCTGGATGTGCGCGGAGACCTCGGCACCTGTGCCGCCAGTGCGAAGGATGCCTTGGGGCGGTGCGACCTGGTGCTGGCGAGTCGGGAGCTGGGCACGGGGCTGACGACGACGTCGAGTTACGTGTGGGGGGTGGACGGTGCGAGTGGCAGTGTGGTGGCGACGGATATGCTGCGTGGGGTGTGGCGACTCGGGCGGGTGACGCGCTGAGCGTGCGAGGTGCTGCGATGCGGTCTGTGCGGCGTGGTGTGCCGAGGGTTGCATTTTGGCCACGATTTGCCTACTTTCGCTTCCCCGCGATGAACTGGTGGCGTCGGTTCGCGAAAGCGAGCCAGTCAAAAGGGAATTGCAGGGCTTGACGGACCGGCTGTTGCCGAGTATCCTTCGAGACTCCCGCCGAAACGGTGGGGCTGCTGATTGAAAATTGAATCGAG
>JANMON010000040.1:0-2225 GCA_031369265.1 Gemmatimonadaceae bacterium
CCCGCGCGGACCACTGCTGGTCTCGGTGCGTCCGCTGGCGGGTGAGGGTGCGGCGGGTGGTGAGATGGTGCTGGTGCACGACATGAGTTTCGCCGGCCGTCGCAGTGAGGAGACGCGGAAGTACCTGTTCTACGTCTTCGCGGGGTTGGGACTCACGATCTCACTGATCACCGTGATCGTGGCGCAACTGAGCTGGCGAGGATGGGAGCAGGGGTTGCGTGCGCTGATGCGCGGCGAAGGTCTGCTGCGGCCCACTGACAAGGCGGATCATCCAGAGCTTCGGCCGATCGCCCGCGACCTCCGTGCGCTGATCCAGGACATCCAGTCGGAACATCGGTCGCGTCAGGACGACCAGGTGCCGTGGGACCCCGATGCACTGCGCGCGATCCTCGACGGGGAGTTGCGCGGCCACGAAGTGATCGTGGTCTCCAACCGCGAGCCCTACCTGCACATGTATCACGGCGACGAGATCGTGGTGCGGCAGCCCGCCAGCGGGCTGGTGACGGCGATGGAGCCGATCATGCGCGCCTGCTCGGGCATCTGGGTGGCGCACGGCTCGGGCACCGCCGATCGCGACGTGGTGGACTCGCACGATCGCGTGCAGGTCCCGGTCACCAATCCGTCGTACCAGATCCGCCGTGTCTGGCTCAATGCGCAGGAAGAGTCGGGCTACTACTACGGCTTCTCCAACGAGGGCCTCTGGCCGCTCTGCCACAATGCACATGTGCGTCCCACCTTCCGCGCCACCGACTGGGAGCAGTACGTGGCGGTGAACCGGCGCTTTGCCGAGGCGGTGGTGCAGGAGGCCACGTCGAACGATCCGATCGTGCTGGTGCAGGATTATCACCTCGCCCTGGCACCGCGCTACATCCGCGACATGCTGCCCAACGCCACCATCGTGACGTTCTGGCATATCCCGTGGCCCACGCCGGAAGCGTTCAGCATCTGCCCGTGGCGCGAGGAGCTGCTGGACGGCCTGCTGGGCAGCAGCATCCTCGGCTTCCACACCCAGAACCACTGCAACAACTTCGTGGACACCGTCGATCGCCTGCTCGAGGCGCGCGTGGACCGCGAGTCGTTCAGCGTGTCGTATCAGGGCGAGTCCACCGCCGTGAAGCGCTATCCGATCTCGGTGGACTGGCCACCGCCACCGGAACTGCTGACCAAGACCGTCGCGCAGTGCCGTCACGACGTGCGCCTGCACCACCATCTTCCCGACAACCATCTGATCGGCGTAGGCGTGGATCGGCTCGACTACACCAAGGGTATCGAGGAACGCCTGCGCGCGGTGCAGCGCTTCCTGGAGCTGCATCCGGAATGGGTGGGTCGCTTCTCCTTCATCCAGATCGCCGCCCCGACCCGCTCCAGCATCGAGCACTACCAGGCCTACGAGGCCCGCGTGCGCGCGCTGGCCATGCGCATCAATACGCAGTTTTCGGCGGCGGCCTATCCGCCGATCATCCTGCACGCCGAACATCATGAACCGCGCGAAGTGTACGAATATTATCGCGCGGCGGAACTCTGCTTCGTGAGCAGCCTGCACGACGGCATGAACCTGGTGGCGAAAGAGTTCATCGCCGCGCGCGACGACGAACGCGGGGTGCTGGTGCTGAGTCAGTTCACCGGGGCTGCGCGCGAGCTACCGGAGGCCATCATCGTCAATCCGTACGACGCCGAGGAGTGTGCCGAGGCGCTGTGGCAGGCGCTCACCATGCCGGAGACGGAGCAGCGCGCGCGCATGCGGCTGATGCGCAGCCTGGTCGGCGAATTCAACGTGTATCGATGGGCCGGTCGCATGATGCTCGACGCGGCCAACGTGCGCCGTCGCACTCGGCTCCTGCGCCGCTTCGAGTTCCCCCTCGGCGTACACCAGCAGCGACAGCGGCTGCGCACGCCCCGACGGGTGTTGGTCCAGCCGTGATGCTGAACGTGCACGATTCCGCACGGTTCGACCTGCCAGCACCGTCGCACGAGTGGGCGTACTTCTTCGATCTCGACGGCACGCTGGTGGAACTGGCCCCGCTGCCGTCGGGTGTGCATGGCGATGCTGAACTACGCCTGCTGATCAGCGCCCTCGCTGCCGCCACCGGCGGTGCGGTGGCGGTGATCACGGGCCGCGCCATCGCCGACATCGACCGCATCTTTCCCGACATCCGGCTGCCGGTGGCGGGCCAGCATGGCGTGGAACGGCGCACGCACGGCGGCGACGTGCGGCGGCACCTGTT
>JANMON010000042.1:0-42818 GCA_031369265.1 Gemmatimonadaceae bacterium
CGGGCGCGGGTGCACCGCAGGTGGGTAGCGTGATCGCGAACATGGTACCGCGTCCCGGTGCCGTGTCCACGGTCACGGTGCCGTCGTGCGCGAGGATGGTGCCGTGCACCACCGCCAGACCCATCCCGGTGCCTTCACCCACCTGCTTGGTGGTGTAGAACGGTTCGAAGATGCGATCGGCCACCTGCGCCGGCATGCCGTGCCCGTTGTCCCGGATGATCAATCGCACCGTTTGCGGCATGCTGCCCTGATCGAGACGCAGTTCGAGGGTGATGGCCGGGTCGTCGGTGGTGCGCAATGCATGCTCGGCATTCACGCAGAGGTTGACGATCACCTGTTGCAGCGCCGAGGCGTTGCCGCGCACCGTGATCGGGCGCTGCGGCACACGCACGGCGAAGGCGATGTGTGCCGGCAGGGTGGCACGCAGCAGGCGGCCGCTCTCACGCGCGAGGGCACAGATGTCCACCGGCACATGCTCCGACTCGGTATGCCGGCTGAAGGTCAGGATCTGGCGCACCAGGTCGCGGGCGCGGAGACTGGCCGTGCGGATCTCGAGCAGGTCGTTGGTGAGCGCCCGCGGCAGCTGCGGATCGGTGAGGCCAAGTTCTGCGTAACCGAGCACGATGCCCAGCATGTTGTTGAAGTCGTGGGCGATGCCGCCGGCCAAGGTGCCCAGCGACTCCATACGCTCGCGCTGCTTGGTGCGCTGTGCGAGTGCGGTGGAGGTGGTGGCATCCTCCACGCTGCCGACGAAGCCGTTGGGGCGTCCGTGTTCATGCAGCGGGGAGATCCAGCAGCGGACGTTGCGGATCGAGTCGTCCGGCATGCAGAGCCGGAAGGCCAGCTGCATCTCGCGTGACTGCTCGATCGCCTTGGCCCATTCGCCGAGCACCAGTACTTCGTCGTCGGGATGCAGGCGTGCGCGCGTGCCGTCACCCAGCAATTGGTCGGCGTCGAGCTGATAGATCTGCTGCATCCGCTCGTTGGCGTAAACCACCTGCCCCGTGGCATCGCAGAGGAAGATGCCCAGCGGCGCGCCGGATGCGAGCGTGCGGAAGCGCGACTCACTCTGCCGCAGTGCATGCTCGGCGGCCAGCCGTTCCCCCACGTCGTGCGCGACGCAGGTCACACCGTAGATGCGTCCAGCACCGTCGCGCATCGGCGTCAGGATGTGATCGTGATGGTGCGTGGTGTCGCTGTCGGCGAACGCGGTGTAGTACGCGACGCGCTCGCCGTTCAGCGCGCGCGTGTAGAGCGCACGCCAGCTGGCCAGATCCTCGTCCGGAAACGCGTCGTTGAGCAGCGACTCACCGGCTTCCATCCGGCGTCCGCTGAGGCGGTGCTGCGCCTGCTGGAAGGCCGTGTTGGCGAGAATCAGCCGGAAGTTCGCATCCACCGCCCAGATCGGGGAATCGGACGAGTTGAGCATCGCGATCATGCTCGTGCGCTCGTTGACGAGTTCCCCGACCAGCCGACGATGGAACTCTTCCGGCACCGGCTCGATCGCGGTGACAGGAGCCCGCGGCAGTGCCGACACCGGCGGCGCCGATTGCAGCGTCAGGTCCACGACGTACCCCATCCAGTGCCCGGGCTTGTCGGGGATGAAGGCGCACACCAGGAGCACCGGCACGCGACTGCCGTCCTTGCGCACGAACTCCTTCTGGTACGGCATGGTGAAGCCGCCCGTCTGGCTGGCCTGACGGATCCCGGCTTCGTCGAGATGCAGGTATTCCGGCGGCGTCATCGTGCGCCAGTCGATGGCTCCGCTGTCGAGGTCCGCGCGCGAGTAGCCGATGATCGCGAGGAACGCGTCGTCGGCCGCGGAGATCGAATCCTCGAATCCCCACATGATGCCAAGTGGCGTCTGGCGATCATGCGGGCCGGGCATGGTGCCGGGCATTGGATGTAGCGGCAGAGAGGGCGCGGGAGTCTCGGGCGTGTGTCGCCCGAGTGTCGGCGGCAGACGGGGGGTTCGTCAGCCTCCGACCGGTGTCCGCGTCGCCGTCAGGCGGACGTCCCTCGAGTGGCGCGTCAGGGCTTGCGTGCGGCAGCCGGTCGCGGCGGCCCGCCTTGCTTCGCCACTGCAGCCGGCCCCGCCGTGGCGGTGATCACCTGGTACATGCCCTTGGCCACATGCGAGCGCCCGTCGCGCGCGGGAATGAGGCAGGAGAGAATGTAGCGGCCGGGCGGCATGCGGAACGAGATGAACGCTTCTGCGCCGTTGGCGATGGTGGCCGTCTGTCCGAGGCTGCGGCTCCACGCCGGAGCCTTGCCACTGTTGCGGGTGGCGTCGAAAAAGTCCTTCACCGTCTTGCCCTCGGGCAGCTCCTGGACGGTGACGTGATGAATGTCCGTGCCCTGGTTGATGAGCTGGATCGTGGCGATGCCTGACGGGACCGAGGCCGGGGCATCGAAGACATAGTCCCTGGCCACGATCTTGATGAACTGGATGCGGTCCGGGGCGGCGGGTGCTTGTGCCGCTGCAGGGGCCGCGCAGAACGCCGCCAGTGAAACGGAGAGAGCCGCGCGAGCAGTGGTGCGCATCTGAACCTCCCATCGGGTGATGCCGTCGTTCGGTTGTCAGAGGAGACTGCGCCCGGGGACACGCCGCGTCAATGCGCAGGGCTCGGCGGGGTGGGCAGCGCCGGGGCAGGCTGGACCGTATCCCACTGGTCGTCGCCTGCCGTTCGCTTCAGTTTGCCTCGCGACGATCCCACCCACCCGCTCCGGAGTTCCTGCATGTCCGGCCTCTCCCCATGGCAGTTCGCCGTCGATCGCAGCGGTCCGCTGCTGCCAGCCCGGCGTGCGGGCACCGTGCTCTTGGCGCTGACGCTGGCGACAGCGCCCGTGGTTGCGCAAAACCGCACCGCGGCTGCATCGGCATCTCGCGCCGCAGTCGATACGACGATCCTGTCGCGACTCACCTTCCGTGGCATCGGGCCGGCGAACATGATGGGCCGCGCCACCGACGTGGAAGGTGTACCCGGCGACCCGAACATCGTGTATGTCGGCACCGCGTCGAGTGGTGTCTGGAAAACCACCAACGGTGGCACCACGTGGATGCCGCTGTTCGAACGCCAGCCGACGCTCTCGATCGGCGACATCGCGCTCGAGCCGGGTAATCCGTCGGTCGTGTACGTCGGCACCGGCGAAGCCAACGTGCGCAACTCGGTGTCGTTCGGCCGCGGCATGTACAAGTCCACCGATGGTGGCACGACGTGGCGCTTCATCGGCCTTGGCGACACCCGTCACATCGCGCGGGTGCAGGTGAGTCCCGCCGATCCGCGCACGGTGTACGTCTGCGCCGTGGGTCACATCGGTGGCCCGAATGCGGAACGCGGCGTGTTCGTGTCACGTGATGCCGGTGACACCTGGACCAAGACGCTGCAGGTGGACGATCGCCACGGCTGTGCGGACCTGGACGTCGATCCGAAGAACCCGAACATCGTCCACGCCACCACCTGGCACTTCGATCGCAAGCAATGGACGTTCACCAGCGGATCGACACAGAGCGGCATCTATCGCTCCGTCGATGCGGGCCGCACCTGGACCAAGGCCACCGGTGGCCTGCCCGCGCTGATGGGACGCATCGGCATCAAGGTGGCGCCGTCGAGCCCGAACGTGGTCTACGCGATCGCCGAGGCGCGTGAAGGTTACGTCTGGCGCAGCGATGACTCCGGTGTGAACTGGAAGATGACCAGCGACAACTCGGCCACGCTCTGCCGCGGGTTCTACTACGCCGATCTGCGCGTGGACCCGACCAACGCCGACCGCCTCTACTCCATCGCCTGCCAGCTCTCGTACTCGATCGATGGCGGCCGCACCTTCGCGCAGTTCTCGCGCAGCGTCCACGGCGATCATCACGGCATCTGGATCGACCCGCTGAACCCGAAGCGGATGTGGCAGGTGAACGATGGCGGCATCGCGGTCAGCGAGGACATGGGGTCCAACTGGCGGTTTCCGCAGGCCTTCGCGCTGTCGCAGTTCTACCAGGTGCATGCCGACGATCGCGAGCCGTTCTACTTCCTCGGTGGCGGCCTGCAGGACAACGGCAACTGGCTGGGCCCGAACCGCACCCGCGAGCCGCAGGGCATCCTCACCGACGACTGGCGCCTGGTGAGTTATGGCGATGGCTATTACCAGACGTCGCATCCGGAGGACCCGGACCTGATCGTCTCCGAGTCGCAGGGCGGGTGGATCTTCCGCACTGACATGCGCACACTGGAGCAGCAGGACATCTCGCCCCAGCCGCGACGCAACGATGGCGGGCCGGTGAACGGTCTCGAATACCGCTTCAACTGGAACGCCCCGATGGTCGCCTCGCCGCACGATGGCAAGGTGTTGTACTTCGGTGCACAGGTGCTCTTCCGCTCGAAGGACTTCGGCAGTACCTGGGACATCATCTCGCCCGACCTGACGAAGAACGACAAGTCGCGACAGGGATTCGCCGGTGGACCGGTGCTGCTGGAAGCCACCACCGCCGAGTACTACAACACGCTGTACAGCATCACCGAAAGTCCGGTGCAGCGCGGACTGATCTGGGTCGGCACCGATGACGGCAACCTGCAACTGACGCGCGACGACGGTCGGACGTGGACACGTGTGGATCGGAACGTGCCCGGCGTGGGGGCGGAGGCGGTGGTGTCGCACATCGAGGCGTCGCGCACGGCCGCCTGCACCGCGTATGCGACGTTCGAGCGGCACTTCATGGATGACTACAAGCCGTACGCGTACCGCACCACCGATTGTGGTGTGACGTGGTCGAACATCAGCGGCAACCTGCCCGACGGCTCGTACCTGCAGGTGCTGCGCGAGGACCCGAAGAATCCGCAGGTGCTCTACGCCGGGACCGAGGCCGGCCTGTTCGTCAGCCTGACGGGCGGTGGCTCCTGGTTCCGGCTCGGCGGAAACCTGCCGGCCGTCCCGGTGCACGAAGTCCTGGTGCACGGTCGTGAAAATGACCTGATCATCGGCACGCATGCGCGCGGCATCTGGATTCTGGATGATGCGTCGGTCATCCAGCAGCTGGCCACCGCCGCGGCGGCCACTGGCCCGCAGCTCTTCGCCATGCGGACCGCGACCCGCTTCGCGACCAAGACGACCAAGACGCCGAGCCTTGGTGATGCGCTCTACCGCGGCCAGAATCCGCCCTACGGCGCGATCATCCGGTACCACCTGCCGAGCAAGCCCGACTCCGCGACGGCGGTGCGCATCGAGGTGCGCGACAGCAGTGGGGCATTGGTGCGTGTGCTGCCGACGGTGCCGCGGATGGCCGGCATCAACACCACCGCGTGGAACCTGGCCTACGACGCACCGCGTCAGCGGAAGGCGATCGACCCCTCCGATCCGGCGGTGCAGTTCTTCGGTCCGCCGTCCGGCCCGCGCGTGATGCCGGGCCGCTACAGCGTGCGGCTGGTGGTGGGCGACCAGCAGGTGGAGCAACCGCTCACCGTCCGTCTCGATCCGACGGTGAAGGTCACACCGGCCGCGCTCCGTGAGCAGTTCACGCTGGCGATGCAACTCAATGCACTGCAGTCAGTGGTGAACGACACCTTGCGCGCGCTGGATGGTCGCAAGGGTGAACTCGAAGCGCGCAAGCGCGCCGCTGAGGCGATACCCGACGGAGGTGGCCGTGCCGCCGCCGCCAAGGTGGCGGAGGAGCTGGCCGAGGTGAACGGCTTGCTGCTGGTGCTGGTGAAGCCGACCACGATTCCGTTCTACAGCGACGGGCCACGGATCAGCGATCGTGTCGGCGCGCTGTTGCGCACGGTGGATGGCACCAATGCCGCGCCGACGGCACCGCAGCGCACTTTGTCCACCGAACTGGCCACGGAGCTGAAGGCGGCGCTGGACAACGTCACGCGCGTGCTCGGTCGCATGGGGATCACGATGTGAGGTGGCCCAGCCGTGGCGTGGGGCAGGGCGATCCGCGCATCATGCGGCCCGAACGCGTCGTGATGCGCGTGGTGGGTCTGCTGCTGCTGTCGGCCTGCGTTCGCGGGACCGCTGGCGTGTCGCTCGCACCGGTGACGGCGGCGTCGGTGGAGCAGCGCTCGCTCGGTACCGGGCGGGCGCCAGAGTTGGTGGCGTCGTTCGACGGCCTCGGGAGCGGGTTCACCGGGCCGCAGGGCCGCGCGATATTGCGCAATCCGTCGGACAACACGCTGGCGGTGGGTCGCGATCACATCGTGCAGATCGTGAACTCACGACTGGCGATCTTCAGCCGTTCTGCCACGCGCGATGACAGCACCGGTCGCACGGTCTACGGTCCGGTGCCCACCAACACGCTCTTCCGCGGCGCCGGTGGTGCCTGTGAAGCGCGCAACAGCGGTGACGCGGTGGTGCGGTACGACCAGCTCGCCGACCGGTGGCTGATCGTGATGCCGGTGTTCCAGCGCAGCGTGTGGCACGCCGACGATCCGCCGGCGCCGCAACCGGGTGCGACGGCGGTGCTCAGTCGCCCGCTGCGTGTGGGCCAGCCGGGTGCGGCCGTGCCGCTGCATCAGCCGTCGCCGGTGTTCGACTCGGTGGCGGTGCGTGCACCCGCCACCCGTGATTCCGGCGCCTACGCGATGTGTTATGCGGTGAGCACGTCACCCGATCCCACCGGCACCTGGTATCGCTACGAGTTCATTCGTCCCTTGTTCCCCGATTATCCGAGGCCGGCGGTGTGGCCCGATGGCTGGTACGTGCCCACCAGCACTGGTGACGATGTGATCGAGAAACACGCCTGCGTGGCCGATCGCACCCGGATGCTGCGCGGTGAAGAAGCCACCGAGCAGTGCGTGGTGATCGCGGACGTGAACTTCCTCAACAACGCCGACCTGGATGGCACCGCGCTGCCGCCGGCCGGCGCCCCGAACGTGATGCTGGCGGCCGGCGGCACCCAGTTGCGCGGCACGCTCCGAGACAGTGTGCTGCTGGCATGGACCTTCCACGTGGACTGGGCCGACGTGCGTAAGACGCGCGTGGAGGGACCGGTGATGATCCCGGTGGCACCCTACGAGTACATGTGCGGCGGCCAGCTCACGAAGTGTGTGCCGCAGCCCGGTACCGAAGTGCGCCTCGACTCGCAGGGTGACAAGCTGATGGCGCGTGTGGTGTACCGGCGCATCGGCAATCGCGAATCGATCGTGGCGACACATTCCATCAACACCACCACTGGCGGTGGTGGCGTGCGGTGGTACGAATTGCAGGTCGGACGCGACCAGCGATTGCAGCTGGCGCAGCAGGGCACCTTCGCACCGGACAGCAGCGCCCGATGGATGGCCAGTCCGGCCATGGACCGATTCGGCAACATCGGTATCGGCTACTCCACCGGCTCGGCGACCACCTTTCCGGGACAGCGCTTCACGGGGCGCGCGATGCACGACCGACGCGGGTCGCTGGGACTGGGTGAGACCGTCCTGGTGCAAGGCGCGGCCGCGCAGACGACCACCCTTCGCTGGCAGGATTACACGCAGACCGCCGTCGATCCACGCGACGATTGCACCATCTGGTACGTGGGTGATTACCTGAAGGCGGGCGCGACGGCGTACTCGACCCGCATCGGCGCCTTCCGCCTGCCGCGCTGCACCGGCGCGCCCGTCAAGCGCTGATGATCTCACGCAGCACATTCACACCTGACCTGTTCCGATCATGACCGTCCGTCATCGCATGACCCTGTTCTCCATCTCGGCTGCCATCGGTCTCGCCGGTGCACTGAGCGCGCAGGCCACCTATCCCTCGTCGTGGGATGCCGCGGTGCTGCGTCGTGCCGACGTGCGCGCGGCGATGGCGCACGTGGAGCAGGGCATGCCGAAACACATCGAGGAGTGGATCCGCATCGCCGAGATGCCCGGTAAGTCACAACACGAGGCACAGCGTGGCGCGTACGTGAAGGCGCAGATGGAAGCCGAGGGCTTGCAGGTCACGGTGGACTCGATCGGCAACGTGATCGGGGTGCGGGCCGGCAGTGGTGGTGGCCCGACGATCGTGTTCGCGGCGCACCTCGACATCGTGCACGCGCTGGAGACGAACCTGAAGGTGCGCGTGGCCGGCGACACGCTGCATGGCCCGGGCATCTTCGACAACAGCGCTTCCGTCGCCAACATGCTGGCCACGATCCGTGCGCTGAACGCGGCCAGGATCCGCACCAAGGGCAACCTGGTGTTCGTGGCCACCGTGCAGGAGGAGCTCGGCCTGCGCGGCATGAATTACTGGTTCCAGCACAACCCGAAGCCGGACCTGCTGATCTCGATGGACGGCGGCCTCGGTCCGATCAACTACGGCGCACTCGGCATCTACTGGACGAAGTACGTGTTCACCAGCCCGGGGTCGCACACCGTGACGTCACGCGGCAAGCCGACGCCGGTGAAGGCCATCGCCGATGCGATCCAGAAGGTCTACGCCCTGCAGTATGGCGCGCTGCCGGAAGGGGCCGTGATCAACGTCGGCCAGGTGCACGGCGGCGTGATCTACAACGGTATCCCGCAGGAGCTGTACATGACGGTGGACCTGCGATCCCCGGACCCGATCCTGCTCGACTCACTGGACCGCACCATCGGCCGCATCATGCAGGACGCTGCGACGAAGGAGAAGGTCGGCCTGCGCGTGGAAGTGGAGCAGAAGAACCAGGCCGGCGGCACCACGGCGCAGCTGGAAGGGGCACGGCGGCATCCGCTGGTGCAGACGGCGGTGGACATCCAGAACCAGCTCGGCCTCACGGCGTTACCGGGCGCACCGGAAGCCATCGCCACCGGCAGCACGGATGGCAACGTGGGCGTCGTGAACGGCGTGCCGACCATCGCGATCGGCCGCTCGAAGGGCGGCAACCAGCACACGCTCACAGAGTGGGCGGATGCGCCCAGTGCGCTGCCGGCCACCAAGCTGGTGCTGCTGCTGGCGGTGACGTTCGGTGACGGCGTGAAGGTGGTGCGGCAGGCACCGATTCCGTGAACCTGCACATAGGGCGCGCGAGCAGACGGCGACTCGTCGCGCCGGGATCGCGCTAGCGCGAACGAGCCGCGCGGAAGGAGCCCGACGCCGTCGGAGGGCCGCCACCCACCGGTTGCTCGATCCACGTGCCGTTGAGCGAGTCGCCGGCCACGCGTCCCACGTGCCGTCGGACGACCGTCGCGAGCCGGAAATCGAAGTCGACGGTGGTCGAGTCGATCGTGCGACCGACCACCGCTCCCGCGAGCCGACGCGGCGTGCCGCGGAAATCGGTCTCGGTGAAATCCAGCGCGCCTGAGATCGTGGCCCCCACTTGCGACGTGACCGAGAGCGTCCCGGTCAGGTCGGCGTCAGCGGGGATCGTCTGGCGGCCGGCGTATCGCCACGTACCCATGACCGCAACGCCGGCCGAGCCCGCGTCGGTGCTGGAGAGACAGGCGGACAACAGAACGCAGGCTGCCAGCGCGAGGCGACGGGCGATGACAGACGGCCAGGGATCGAAAGATTCAGGCATCGGGAGCGGCGGGAGCGGGTCGATCGAATCTGCTGGCCTGCGGCAAGAAATCGGCGGTGCACGGCAGAGACGACCGTCGCGCCAATGCGTCGCATGCGGACCCGACTGTTGGATACTTCACACAGGCCAAAAACCGTGCCGACGTCATCAATTAGCGCAACACTGCGTTTTCATTATCACAAAGCTATTTGCTAAGGCGTTGATCTGCAACGACTTCGGTGGATGGGTCGCTGCGCGTCTGGCGATCGCATCACGAGCTGCAGTAACGATGCACGTGATTTGCGCTTCGCATTATCGAAGGATTGCTGGATCAGCTCGCCGACTCGTTCGCGTTGCGACCGCTGTCGCCTCGGGATCAGAGCAAGGCCGTTCCAGCGCGACAACCCGTTCGATACCCCCCAGGAGGATGCGATGAAGTTCGGAAAGGTGATGGCCGCGGCAGTAGCGCTGACGGCGATGGCAGGGACGGCGCAGGCGCAGACGACGACCGGACCCGATGGTAGTGGCAACCTGGCGATCAACGCCACGGCGACCTCGCAGCAGCACACCGTCTCGACCACGGTGAACGACATCCTGCTGCTGACCGTCAGCACGGCCGCGACTGGTCTTGGCAACCCGACGTCGGTGAACTACGGCGCGCTGGCGTCGAATGGCTATCTCGCTGCGACGGCATTGCCGGCGGCCGCGGGCCCGAATGTGAAGGTGGTTGCAAACCGTGCGTTCGAAGTGAGCATCGCCTCGACGCTGGCGAACTTCAACAGTGCCCCGGCAGGCGTGAGCAAGCCGGCCGGTGACGTCGAGTGGAAGACGACGGTCGGCACCTTCGCACCGCTCGGCACGACCGCAGCGCTGGTGCTGAACAACACGACCGGCACCGTCGGCCTGGACACCAACCTCTCGTTCCAGTCCCGCTGGGCGTACGAGCGCGACGTCCCGGGTTCGTACTCCATGACCCTCACGCTGACCCTCGCGGCCAAGTGAGTCGAGGCGTGTGGGGATGCAGGGCACACCTGCATCCCCTCGCGCCGGCTGTACCAGTGCAGCACACCAGCGCGTCATCACTCCGCGCGACCGGCATGCTCCACTTTCCCGACGCCTGACACCCCGATGCCCGGTTCCTTCCGACACGCTGTCCCGATCCTGCTGGCTGCCGCGCTGGCCGCTGCCGTTCCGGCGCGTGCGCAGCTGGCGGTGGACCGTTCGGAGATCTTCCTGCACCCGCAGGTGGCCGCAGAGCGTGTGGGTGTGGTGAACGTCAGTAACACCAGCACCCGCGCCGTTCAGGCGGTGGTACGTCTGGAGGATTGGGACCGCTCCGAAACCGGCGCCAACCGCTGGTACCGCGCAGGGAGCGTGGCCGGAAGCTGCAGTGCGTTGCTGACGGTTTTTCCGCTGACGCTGTCGCTGGATCCGGGTGCCTCGCAGTCGGTACGCCTGGTGCTCCCCGATTCGGCCGCCACGCTCACGCGAGAGTGCTGGAGCGCCGTGATGGTGGAGACGGTGCAGGCGCCCGAACAGCGCGGAGGCATGAGCTACATCATTCGCAGCGCAGTGAAGATCTATGTCGAGCCGACCGGCCTGACCACCAGCGGCGCGGTCAGTGACATGCGCATCGTGCAGACTCCCGGCGCGCCCGACAGTGTCGAGGTGTGGTTTGCGAACGATGGCGCGCGTCATTACGTCGCGAAGGGCAACGTGGAGTTCCGGCGTGCCGACAACACCGTCGCGGCCACGCTCGAGCTGCCGGAGTATTTCCTGTTGCCCGGTGCGCGGCAGCGCGCCCGGGTGGCCGTACCTGCGCTTGCCGCCGGTGCCTACATCGCGATTGCCATGGTGGATTTCGGAGGCAACGACATCGCGGCGATGCAGATCGAGCATGCGGTCGTCGCCCCGACGCCTGCCGCCACTGTCAACCGATGACACAGATGCCGACCGGCTGCGGTCGTCGCGCCTTCCGCTGCATGGCAGCGCTCATCCTGTTCCAGGTGATGGCGCCGTCGCGAGCACTGTCGCAGGCCACCCTCACACTGCAAGCGAGCGCGGGATCCGCCGGCACCTTTCCCACGCCGACGCGCGCCAACTACAACGCGGGCGCGTCGGGTGGGGCGACAGGTTCGTGGACGCTCGGTGTGAACTGCAATCAGGCCGCCGGCAACAGTGAGTGCCTGATCACGGCCCGGCTCCAGACCGGCACCGGCATCAGTGCCGCGCGCTTCACATATACGCTTGCGAACAATACGCCCGTCGGCAATCCGCCATGCACGGTGGTGACCGCATCGCCGATCACGCTCTCGACCGGCAACACCAACGTCGTGCGCGTGAAGAAGAACGGCACCTGCAACGTGATCATCACGTTCACGGCGGTACCGAACCTGAGCTACACCGCCACGCCGTACCGCTCCAGCGGGACCGCGAACCTGCGCGCGCTCGAGAACGTGGTCTTCGGTTCGGCGGCGGTGGCACCATGACGATGTCACGTCGTCGGATGCACCACGTCGCGACCCTCGCGTGCCTGCTGTGTCTCGCTGCGGTGACGGTGTCGCGGCCGGTGAGCGCGCAGTCGGGAGTCCGCTTGCGGCCAGCGACGACCGGTCGTGCGCCGATCGTCACGCGTGCTGCCGGAACCGCCAGGTCGGGCGCGATCGGCACGCGCCGCGCGACGCCCGAGGTGGTGGCGCCGCCGGTGGACATCGTGACGCAGCCGCAGATCGTGCGCGCGGCACCGAAAGCCTTCCAGGTCGTGAACGTGGCCGTGCCGGCCGAGATGCCGCCAGGCGACCGGATCGAATACGTCGTGATGCCGTCGGGTGGTGCCTCGTTGCTCGGCCGCCGGGCGGGCGTGATCACGTCTGCCACGGCGACGCGCGCGGTGACGCTCACGCTGGGCGTCCCGGCTGGGGCTCGCGCCGGTCTGCAGCGCGCGGCGAGCGTGATCTTCTTCGCTGCCGGATCGCCGACGGTGGAAGTGCCGGTCACCCTCGATGTGAGCGCGTCGCGCCGCATCGAACTGACGCTCGATGAAACGCTGCTGGCTGGTCGCGCCGGCGAGCGCGTCACGCTTCGCTATCGCCTGATCAACCTGGGCAATGCCGCGGACACGGTCACCGTGCGCGCCGCGGTTCCGCAGGGATGGCGTGCAGACGGTGGTGATGGCGTCACCGCGCTGGTGCCGGGTGCAGTGGTGCAGCGCTCGATCGCGATTTGGCTGCCGCGCGACATGGGCGGCGGCAGCCTGCCGGTCCGGTTGACAGCGTACTCGCGAGCCGTGGCCCTGGCGAGTGCGGAGGCCTTGGTGGAATTGGTCGGCGGCGGTGCAATGCGCGCGGTGGCGGGTGGCGGGCCAGTGCTGCGCGTCGGTGCATCGGCGGCACGTGGACCGTGGGACGGTACCCCCGTGGGCGCGGTGTATGCCCTCACCGGTCACGTCACGGAGAAGGTTCAGGTAGCGGCGCTGGCGGTGACGGCGCCGACCCCTGGCAGCGCATCACAAATGGCGCTGGCGCGGAGCGGACTGGCGCAGGTGCCGGCGTCGCTGGCCGTCTGGACGTCCACCTGGCGGGCAGCGGTGGGTCCGGTTGGCGGGTCATTGACGGACCTCACCGGGACGAGTGTCGGCGGTCAGGGTGTCTCCCTCATGATCACGAAGCCACGCTGGGGTGCGAGTGTGATCGGTACCCGTCCGGTGGACGGTGCGGTGCGGTATGGCACCACCTCGTTGGCCGGACAGGTGTCGAGTCGGGTGCACGACGTGCGACTGATCGGCTCCGTGAGCTCATTGCGCGAAACGCTTGGTCCTATCGGGTCGCCGCGCACACTCGACGCGGTCAGTGCAGGGGTGGAACTGGGGTCGCTGCTCGATCGTCGCGTGGCGACGGAGCTGGCCTATCGCCGGTTCGACGGTGGCAGCGGACTCGGTGCCAGCGCCAACGCGTCAGTGCGCGGCGCACGCGGCATGATCGACGTGCGTGCGACACACGCGGCGGGCGGCAGCCAGGCATTCGCACGCGGGACAAACGAGCTCTCGCTGCAGGCGACGCGACAGCTTTCGAAGATCGTGGGCATCAGCGGCTCGGCGTGGCGCCTCGGTGACGATGCGGCTGGCAGTCGCTCGATGCAATCCGGCGGGTGGAGCGTGAATGCCAACGCGCAGATGGCGTCCGCACTTGCGCTCAGCGTCGGAGCGCGCGCGTTCCAGTACACCACGCGCAGTGCCGCGGGAGCCTTCGGTAGCGGCGACCAGTCGGTCTACGCGGCGTTGCAGAGCCGCCACGGCGCGTTCTCGGCAACGCTCGATGGGACGTTCGGAATCCGGTCGCGATCCGTCGACATCGTCGATGCCGGCGCAGCACCGATCGTCGATCGAGCACCCGCAGCGCGCTACGCCGCATCGTTCAGCGCATCAGGCCGCCCCGGCGTGGTCACGTTGACCGGTGCGATGAGCCAGAACGCCGTGACGCAGGGATATCCGCCACTGCAGCTGGAGTTCGGGGCCTCCATCGACCAGGTGCCGCTCCTGACGACACGCGCCGTGCGGCTGGTGGCCGGTGCATCGGCCATGCGCGTGACGAGTTACGTGACGCCCGGTCAATGGATTGCGACCACGCGCGGCACACTCGGTGCTGAACTGCCGCTGGGCCTGACCATCAATCTCGATGCTGAGCGCAACCCGCTGTACTTCGTGAACACCCTGACCCCGGCCCAGGCGCGTGAGTGGACATACGTGGCGCGCATCGAGCGATCGATGGCGCTGCGGGCGTTCGGTTCCCGGAAGCGCGCCGCTGGCGTGGTGTTCGTGGACAGCGATGGCGATGGTCAATTGTCGACGGCCGAGTCGGGTGTCGCGGGTGTCGTGGTCCGGCGCGGCGACGCGAGCGTCGTCACTGACCGGACCGGGCGCTACTCCTTCGTCGGTGCCTCGAACGACGCACCGACGGTCGACGTGCGCTCCCTGCCGCTCGGCCTGGTGGCCAGGTCGGCACGCGCCGCAGTCGGCGGCGGCGACGTCGCCCTGACGGCACTGGCTGCCGTGGATGCCCTGCTGCGCGTGGATGCCGACGATTCGCTGCGTGTCAGCGAGGGCGATCTCGCTGCCGCGATCGTGACGGCGACCGACGCCAACGGGCGGGTGTGGGTTGCCCGCATGGTGTCGCCGGGCGTGGTGCGCTTCGATGCACTGCCGCCCGGTCGCTACCGGACCGCAGTCGACTTTTCGCAGGCGCGTCAACCGCTGGCAGTGAAGGGCGTCGCGCCCTCATTCACGGTCGGGGAAGGGTACTCGCCGGCCGTACAGATCATCGTGCACCCTCGCCCGCTGCGATTCCAGGGCTCGCGTCCGGGCACGCCGGCGGCCGTGGGTGGCCAGGCAGGTGAATCACAGGCCCCCGCGACACGAATTCAGGAGCAGCATCGATGAGCGGGATCACCAATCTCGTCGCGCGTCGTGGCGCACATGTGTGGTGCCGTGTTGCGGCAGCCGTACTGGCGATTGCCGTCAGCTCGGCGACAGCGGGTGCGCAATGCGCGTCGGTACCGACCACGCTGCAGACGAGCACAGGGACGCTCAATGCCGCCCTCTGCATGCGGATCCAGGATGTGCTGGTGTTGCAGGTCACGAACACACTCTCGGCACCAGCCAACCTCACCTCGGCGCAGTTCTCGGCGGCCAGTGCGTCGGCGGCAACGGCCACCTACGTGCCCTACGGCGGCAAGGTGGCGCTGTCCGTCTCGGCCAACCGTGCCTTCTCCGTCACCGTCAGCGGCGCCTTCACCGGGCCAGGCACCAAGGCGGCATCGGATGCCATCTGGAGCACGACACAGAACGTCTTCACCAACACCGCACGCAACGTCAGTGCGGCCAACGCCGAGAGCAACCGGACGATCGCGTTCAGCGGGACGCAGCCAGCGAATTCCGCCTGGCTTCAGGATGTGTTCTTTGCGTCGCGATGGACGTATGAAACCGATCGGAGCGGTGCCTACAACCTGGCGCTCACATTCACGCTGGCAGCCAAGTGATGCGCCTCCGACGATCGCGCCGCCTGCTGGCGCTAGTGGTCACCGTCGCGGCGGTGCTCTGCGCGGCGACTGGCGAGGCGCAGTCTGGTCCCGTCGTCCGCGTGAACGTGCTCGGGACGACCGTGGGCGGCGTGTTCGGCTTCTTTCCGGCGTTGCCGACGCTGGTGCAGAATGCCCAGACTGGTGGACTGTGCTCACCGGGTTCCTGCTACACGGGTTCAGTGGTGGCACGTGGCAATCGTGGCTGGCAGTTGCAGGTGCGGCTGGGAAGCAATCCCGCCGGGTTCACGGTGAACTACGTCGCGACCACGGTGCCTCCTGGTGCGCAGGCGGTGAACAGTGGTGTGATCACGGCGCTGAACACCACTACCTGGCTGACCGTAGCTCAATCCGCCACGGCCGCCAGCGGCAGCACGATCGGGCTGCAGTTCAACGCGCGCAGGACGAGCGACAAGAACGGTTTCGTGCCGACCGGGGCGCAGCTCGCGGCGGTGGTGGCGTACCGGGTCATCGCATATCCTTGACGCCATTCACGGACACGGCACACCCACCGCGTTAGGTCGACGTTGGAGTTGCAATGAGCAATTTGTCGCCGCAGACGCGTGTCGGCGTCGGCGTGATCGTGGTGCGTGACGGTCGTGTGCTGCTCGGCGAACGCTGCGGCAGCCACGGTGCCGGGAGCTGGGCATTGCCGGGCGGTCACCTGGAGTTCGGCGAGTCGGTGGCGTCGTGCGCGAGCCGCGAATTATTGGAAGAAACCGGGCTGCGACTGGCTGGCGTGCAGCAGGCGCCGTACACCGTCGATGCATTTCCCGACGACGGCAAGCACTACGTCACGTTGTTCGTCGAGGCGACCGTGGCCGACGGTGAGCCCGCCCTGATGGAACCTGACAAGTGTCGCGGCTGGCACTGGTGCGCGTGGAACGCATTACCGGAACCGCTGTTTGCGCCGCTTGCCACGCTGCATGCGACAGGGTTCGTGCCGGCCGGCGTGACGCCGGCACGAACCTGACGTCATCGCGTGCTCAGTTCACCTTGGCACCGGTGTAGAGCGCCACTGCCGATCGCCGCGTAAGTGCGATCGCGGCCGAGCCGTCGGCGGCCACGCTGACCACCGGACCACTGCAGGATGCTGGCGCGCCGCCACTGGCGGGGGTGAAGGTGAACTGTGCGATGTTGCAATAGCCACCCGCTGGCAGCCTGGTTGGCAACGAGGTGGTGGCGGCACTCGCGCTGACGCTGATGGCCACGAACCCCACGCCGTCGCGACAGAACGCCACCCGGTTCGCATCACCGCCGATGCTCCAGTCGCCACGGCCGCAGTTGCTGGTCGGCACGCCAGCGGCCGCACGACGGAACTTCACCATGCTGGCGATGGCCGGGCGCCGATGTTCGCAGATCCAGCTGCCGACTTGCGGGGTGCCGATCGTGGTGGTGCACTTCGACGACCCATCGGCGTTGAACGTGGAGAGGGTGTTGCCATTGGCGTCGGAGACCGGGCCTGCGTCACGCGTCTGCTGTGCGCTGCGATCGAATCCGTAGCTCGACATCAGGCTGGCGTAGCCGTGTCCATGTCCGATCATCATCACCGCCGCCAATTCGTAGGTCGAGTCGGCATAAAACAACGACGATCCGCGCTGCGTGTCGTGGTTGTCGATGAACACCACACTCTTGTCCGACGGCAGCAGCTCACTGGCCAGGGCCTGCAGTGCCGACGCGAGCGACGCGTTTCGGCCGAGGAAGGCGTCGGACAGGCGGTTGCCATAGGTGAAGTCGGTGATGTCGCTGGAGCCCCCGGATGCATAGCCGACACCGTAGTACTGCTGCGGCGTGACCGCGTCACCCGCCGACCCGTAAATGATCTCGAAGAACACGTACGGCTTTGGGCGACCGGCGGCAGCGGCGGCAACGTTCACCTTGGTCAGGATCGCCTCGAGGTCGGCGGCTGGGACGTGTTTCGCCGCATCCACACGATAGCCGGCGATGCCGAGCGCGTTGAGCGCGATCAGGTAATTCGCCACCGTGGTCCGCACGAACTCCGATTCGGTGGCCAGATCCGACAAGCCGACCAGCTCACACCCCTGCACCTGCGACTGGTTCAGGTACGAGTTGATGCTGCAGGCGGTGTGGAAGTCATACTGCGCGTACGGCACCGACGGATAGCTGTACTTGGTGTAGACGGTGCCGGCGCTGCCGGTACCGCTGCCGGCCGTCATGTGATTGATCACCACGTCGGCGTAGGTGTCCACACCCACCGCCTTGCAGCGCGACACCATGTCCGCCAGTTCGGCGGCCGTGCCGGAGCGTGACCTGTCCAGCTTGTAGCTGACGGTCTGGTACCGCTGCCACCAGGGAAAGAAATCCTGTGCGCTGCGGATGATCGCGTGTTCCGACGGCGGCGAGATCTGGATTCCCTTGTACCCGCGCGGGCCGAGCACCAGTTCACACTCGCGGGCGATGTCGGTCCAGCGCCACTCGAACATGTGCACGAACACGTCACCGGCGGCGGCGCGCCCACTGGAGACGTAGGTGGTGCCAAGCACCGGTGGCTGGGTGACCGGCGGCTGCGTGACCGGCGGGGTGACCGGGGAATCGGCGCCACCAGCGCAGGCGGTGAGCAGCAGGAGCGTGGCGGCGGCAGCGGACATCTGGTATCGGAGCATCACGTATGAACACCGGCTACGCGGCACCCGTCAAGCGGCGGCGGCCGTGAACAGCCCACGGATGTCGATAGCTTTCCCGCATGGAATCACGCCTCACGTTCGACAACCGCTTCGTGCGCGACCTCCCCGGCGATCCTGACACGTCGCGCGAACCTCGACAGGTGCTGCACGCCTGTTGGAGCGCTGCGCTGCCGACACCGGTGACGGCCCCGCGCGTGGTGGCGCATGCCCGCGACGTGGCGGCCCTGCTGGGCATCAGCGACGCCGATGTGCAACACCCGTCCTTCGCCGCGGTGTTCGGCGGGAATCAGCTGCTGGACGGCATGCAGCCGTACGCCGCCTGTTACGGTGGCCACCAGTTCGGCAACTGGGCGGGACAACTGGGGGACGGCCGGGCGATCACGCTCGGTGAGACGGTGAACGCGACGGGTGAACGCTGGGAATTGCAGCTCAAGGGCGCCGGACCGACGCCGTACTCGCGCACGGCGGATGGCCGCGCGGTGCTGCGTTCTTCCATCCGCGAGTTCCTCTGCAGCGAGGCCATGTTCCACCTTGGTGTGCCGACCACACGCGCGCTGTCGCTGGTCGCCAGCGGTGATCAGGTCATCCGCGACATGTTCTACGATGGCAATGCGCGACTGGAGCCGGGGGCCGTGGTCTGTCGCGTGGCACCATCGTTCATCCGGTTCGGCAACTTCGAGATCTTTACCGCGCGTGGTGATGTCGCGCTGCTCACGCAGCTGGTGGACTTCACCATCGAACGCGACTTCCCGCATCTCAGCGGTGAGCCACTCCAGCGGCGATCCGACTGGTTCCGCGAGGTCTGCGAGCGCACCGCGGTGATGATCGTGCATTGGATGCGCACGGGGTTCGTGCACGGCGTGATGAACACCGACAACATGTCGATCCTCGGCCTCACCATCGACTACGGGCCGTACGGTTGGCTGGACGACTACGATCCCGACTGGACACCGAACACGACCGACGCCGGTGGCCGGCGCTATCGCTACGGGCAGCAACCAGCCGTTGCGCAGTGGAACCTGGTGCAGCTGGCGAATGCGGTCGCGCCGCTGTTCGACGACACCGCGCCGCTGCAGCACGGCCTCGATCGCTACGTGGCGGTGTACCGGGATGGTTTTGCGCGCATGACCTGCGACAAGTTCGGCTTTCTCGCCAACGGTGACGACGCGCAGGAGATCATGGGTGAGGCCTACGCGCTGCTCGAGGAGTGCGCGCTGGACTACACCGGCTTCTTTCGCGCGATCGGCGACCTGCCTGACGTCTTACCGGAGACGCCGCTGGTACCGCTGCTGGGTGACATCTGCTACGACGAAGCCAGACTCGATGTACACCGCGCATCGCTCGAAAGCTGGCTGCGGCGCTGGCATGGCACTGCCGCGGCCGCGCATGACACGCCCGCCGCGCGACGCCTGCGCATGCACGCCGTCAACCCGCGCTTCGTGTTCCGCAACTACCTCGCGTCGCAGGCCATCGAGCGCGCCGAGGCTGGCGACGAGTCGATGATCCGCACGCTGCTGGAGGTGCTGCGCAATCCGTATGATGACCAGCCGGAGCACGCGATCCTCGCGGCGCGTCGGCCGGAGTGGGCGCGGCACAAGGCTGGTTCGTCGATGCTGTCCTGCAGTTCGTGAGCTCCTCGTGCGTGTCTGCATGCGGCTACAGCTCATGCAGGTCGCTGACAACATTCACGCGGGCGCTGGGTTCTACAGCTCTTGCAGATCGTCAAAAGTGTTCACGCGGGGGCCGCGGGGAACTGCAGGAGAAGAACGAGCAAGAGCCTTTGATGAAAAACGCGTGTGGCGCGGAGTGCTCTTGCACGCACGGTTCCCTCAAAGCTGTTCCCCGCGGCCCCCGCGTGAACACTTTTTCGATGCTCCTCGACGCGCGAGCGCTCGCCTCGTGAAAGCGATAGGGGTAGGTCAGAGCTCCGCGTCGGCCTCGATCTCCACCAGGTAGCCTTCGCCGATCAGCTTGGCCTGCACCATGGTATTGGCGGGCAGGATGTGGCCGAAGCGTTCGCCGAGGGCACGGGCGATCGGCTCCCACTGGCTGATGTCGTCCACGAACACGCGCGTGCGCACCACCTGCTCCAGCGTGCCACCCAGTGAGAGCAGTGCCCCCTCGATCTTGTCGAGCACGAAGTGTGTCTGCGCCGCAGGGTCGCTGCCGCCGACCTGGCGGGGGCCGTGGGTGGCGGTGGTGCCGCTGACCATGATGCGGGTGCCGTGGCGCGTGGCGCGGCTGTAGCCGGCCAGTGGCTCCCACACCGTGCCGCTCAGGCAGTACGAGCGCGTCTCGTTCACCTTCGTCACCGCGTACGGGGCGGGGAACGACTCCACGTGATGACTGAGGTCGCCTGATGCGGTGAGGAATGGTGGCTTGCGGTATTCGTCGCCGCAGTCGCCAGGGATCGGAGTCAGCGTCGCCAGCACGTCACGCAATGCGGTGCGATCCACCTCGTCGAGGCGCAGTGTGGCGAGGCGCGCATTGTCATCCACGTGCGCCCGCTCGCCAAGCCGCGCGCCGATGATCACACCGGCCACGGCGGGGAAGTCGAGGATGTAGCGGCAGGCCACGTTGGCCATGGAGACGTCATGCTTGGCGGCGATGTGTGCCGTCACGGCCAGCACGCGCTGCAAGGCTGCCCAGCCGCCTGCGGCGTGCATGAAGCGTCCGTACTTCATCAGCGACCAGGTCTTCAGGTCGTCCTTCGGTGGCTCGGGGCGTGCCTGCCACCGCGCGCTGAGCAACCCGCCCGCCACCGTGCCATAGGCCAGCACCTTCACGTGGTACTGCAGGCAGACGTCCGACAGCCGCCCGGCCGCGCGCTGGTCGAGCAGCGAGAACGACACCTGGTTGGTGAGTACCGGAATGCCGCTGGCGACGGCGATGCGCAGGTGGGCCGCATCGAAGTTGGTGACACCGATGTGGCGGATCAGTCCGTCGTGGCGGAGGTCGGCCAGGTGCCAGAGTGCGTCGAGCCAGTGCGCGTCGGCGAAGGTCCAGGCATGGAACTGCATCAGGTCGATCGGCTTGCCCTGCAGTCGCTCCACCGCGCGCTCCACCGCCGCGCGCACATCCGCACGCGACACGGGTCCCGGCTTCGGCACCCACTTGGTGAACAGCTGTGTCGCCGGTGACGGATGTGCCGCCCGGTGCCGCCCGGCGATCAACTCCGCCGAGCCGTAATGGTCAGCCATGTCGAACGTGGTGAAGCCCGCGTCGACGTACGCCACCATCGCCTCAGCGGTCGTGTCCAGGTCCAGCACGCGGCCGTCACGTTCCATGTCCGCCACCTGCCACAGCCCGGTGATGACGCGTGCGATCTCGAGGTCTGGCGCAAGGGAGAATCGTTCCACGGGTGCAGTCATGTCCCGGTCATTCCGGTGGAAGAGTGGCGAAAATCGCGTCCACGTTCACGCCGCGGCGGCGCATCGCGGACACTTCTCGAAGGTAGAGCACCGTTGCCACGCCCATCACCACCAGCCAGACCGGTGTGGACCGGAAATACCACGCCGCCACCGGCGCGGAGAGGTCCTTCCAGGTATGGACGGCGAGGAAGGCACCGAGCACGATGATGCCGGTGCCGGTCACGATGACCTGGGCCGCGCGATTCGGCAGCACGCGCACCTCGCGCGCGAGGGCGGCGTTGCGCGACGGCAACGTCAGCACCGAGACACACATCAGGATGTAATTCACCAGCATCGCCGTCACCAGGATGTCGATGCCGAGGAAGATGTCACCGGCGAGGTGGCAGCCGAGGATCGAGATCGTGGCCATGGTGGCACTGAGCACGATCGCCACATGCGGCGTGCGACGCGTGGCGTGCAGCGCCGCGACGCGCTTCGGGAAGATGCCGTCCTCGGCCCAGGCGAACATCAGCCGCGAGACGGCGAGCAGCATCGCCGGCACATCCTTGGCCAGGGCCACCGCACCGCCGGCGACAATCGCCACCGTCCAGCCGGTCGGCAGCACGTACCCCAGCAGGCCCGGCGCGTTCACGTCACGGAGCGCACTCTGGTCGGCGACGTACTGCCACGGCACGGCGTGATAGACCGCCGCCGTGAACAGCATGTAGAAGATGCTGACGCTGACCACCGCCAGCCCGATCGCGAGCGGTAGCGTGCGATTGGGGTTCTTCGCCTCGCCGCCGGCCTGCGCGATGGAATCGAATCCGATGAAGCCGCTGAACAGCACCGTCGCCGCGGTGAGGAAGATGCGCAGCGTCATCGGTGTCGCGACGCGCGTGGGCAGCGGACGTCCTTCCTTCGTCAGGACCGCGGCCGCGAAGTCGGCGTGGTCGAACATGAAGCCGGCCACGATCACCACCCCGCCCAGCACGAACGTGAGACCGAGCAGCGGCACCAGGATCCGTTCGTACGACTTGATGCCGAGCACGTTCACCAGCGCGAAGAGCCACAGCACCGATAGCGGGATCGCCAGTCGCACCAGCCCCGTCTCGAGCAGGGCGGCGGTGCTGGTCCACGCGGCGGCGATCGCGACATCGCGCAGGAACGGCACCAGTACGTATGACACCACGCCGATCGCAACGCACAGCGCAAACCACTGCGAGAAGCTGGCGATGAAGCCGAGGTACGGGTTCAGCGCACGACTGGCGTAGACGTAGCTGCCACCGGCGCGTGGCATGGCCGAGGCGAGGATGGCGTAGGCCAGGCCGGCGAAAAACGCCGGGATCGCCGCGAAGAGGAATGCCGGCAGCACCCACGCGCCGATGCCGGGCACGTTTCGCTGGATCATGAACGGGATCACGTTGATCCCGGCGCCCACCATCGAGGCAATGCCGGTCGCGGTGAGGGCCACCAGCCCCATCTCGCGCGCGAGTCCGGGGCGTCCCGCGGGCGGGGTCGTCTGAGGTCGTGATGTCATCGGACGACAGTCTACGCACGCGGCCACCCGCGCGCGCTGCACGACGCCCGCGCGTTACCGCAGGTCCACCGTCGCCTGGTCGCGAATCTTCACACCCTCGAATCCGGCCGCACCGGCGCCGATCGAGCCGCTCACCATCGCCTGCGTCAGGAAGCGCTGCCCCTCGCCGATGCGCTCCACTTCGAGTGCCACCGCATCGATCGAACTCTCCATCTTGTCCATGCGGTCGTGGATCGCGGCACGCTCGGCCAGCTCATTCCGCGACGGGCCACGATTGGGCGAGAACCAGCGACGTGACAGCTGGATGGCGAACGGCAGCAGCAGCACGAAGCCGAAGACCGTCATCAGGTTGCCGTTGAATCCACCGCCGGAGCGACCGCCGCGCGGTGGCACCCCGACGAATTCCTGGTTGCGCGACGGCGCATTGGCCAGCTGTTCGGAGTTGGCCGCGATCTCCTGTTCGATCTGCACCAGGCGCTCGTCGAGCACGCGCAGCCGGTCCTGCAGGCCGGGCCGCTCCTCGGGCAGGATCTTGTCGCTGCGCAGCTGATCCGCCACTTCGTCGCGCCGGTTCTGCACGGAGCCGAGCTGATTGCTGAGCGCGTCGCGACGGGTGCGCAGGAAGGCTGCCTGCTCGCGGGTGATCGGCGCGGGGACGACCGCCACCGGCGTGCCTGTGACGGGGCCTTGGGCCACCGGGGGAACGGGCGGGGTCGGCAAGTCGGGCAGCTGAGGCGCAGGCGGCTGTGGCATGATGCGAGTACGGTCGCCGAACGGGGGCAGTTTCGCCAGCCTCGGGCCCGCACCACCGGGACGCGGAGCCGTCTCGATCGTCCCGGGACACACCACCCCGTTCGCCGCAGCCCTTCACCGGTGCCTTTCATGCCACGGCTCCAGCCCGCAGGCTGCCGACGCGCAGTGACGCTGCTCGAACTCCTCGTGGTGCTGGTGGTGCTCGGGCTGTCGGCTGCGGTCGTGGTGCCCTTCTTTCGCCCACCGCCCGCCGCCGCCGTCGAATCGGCCCTGATCCGTGCCCGGACACTGGCCGTGCGCCGCGGTCAGACACTTCGGCTGGACGTCGCGCGCGGCGGCGACTGGACCGTGCACTCCGTGGCTGACCCCAGTGGCGCCGTCCTGCTGGCCGGACGGGATATGGCTGCTGCAGGTCCGGAAGGGGCTCGGTCGATGCTGATCACGGCCCTTGGCACCTGCCTGCCGGAAGGTGCCGTCCTAGCCGGTCGGCCGTCGTGGGACCCGGTGCGGTGTGCCCTGACGACGCCGTGATCGTCGGGAAGGGATGACCTTACTCGAATCCCTCGTCGCGCTCGTGATCGTCGGCCTGGCCGCGGTCGGCTTCCTGGAGCTCTTCCAGCGAGCCAGCCTGGCCACGCGTGACACCGCGGCGTGGTCGCATGCGGTGCGCGTCGCGGAGCTGACGATGGAGCGCGCGGTGCTGATGCCCGCCCCAGTGCGGGACACCATCGGTGGCCTGCCGCGGCGCGTCGAGCTGCGGCCGTGGGGCGCTGGCCTGCAGGAGCTGGTCGTGTCGGTGGAGGTGCCACCGCCGGCTGGCGCGACGGTCAGGTTGCACCGCCTGGTGACGGCCCGGTGAGCGCGCGGCGGGGGTTCACGCTGGTGGAGGTGATGATCGCGCTGCTGATCGGCAGCGTGGTGGTCGTGCTGGCGTATTCCACGCTGCAGGCCGGACTCGACGTGCAGCAGCGCGTGACGGTCTCCCGCGACGCCGACGCCTCGACCACCGCGATGCGCGCATTGCTGACTGATGCGATCCGTCACGCGGTCGCCGGTGATGCGGACGATCCGCGCGGACTGCATGTCGATGGCGGCGCGGATGGGCAGGCGGCTCTGACGTTCGTGACGCGCGGCGTGGAGTCCCCGATGGGTGGCACCGGCGCCTGGCAGGTGTCATTGGGCACCGGTGCCGCAGGACTGACGCTGTCGGCAGCCTCGCGCGACCGGTCGCGCACGCCGCTCCGGATCACGGAGTCGGCCACGCGTCGCCTCGCCTTCCGTTTCCTGCCGATCGCCTCGGAAGAGTGGCGTGCGCGCTGGGACGACGCGACGCGACTGCCCGAGGCGGTCGAGGTGCGCTTCCTCGATGCGCAGGGCCGTGACGTGATGCCGCCATTGCTGGCGCGCACCGCCCCACTGAGCGGCGCATGATCGGCCGCACACCAACGCGACGCGGCGTGGCCCTGATGCTGGTGCTGTGGGTCATCGTGGTCCTCGGCGGCGTGGCTGCGGCCGTGACGTCCGGAGCGCGCACCACCAGCGACGTCACGTCGAACGCCCGCGCGCGGACGGTGGCGCGCTACGCGGCCGAGAGCGGGATCGTGGCTGCCGTCGCCACGCTGCAGCAGCGGCTGCAGGCCGCCGGCGACGATCAGGTGAAGCGCCGCGCGGTGCTCAACGACGTCGAACACGCGCTGCAGGACGCCGCCGCCTTCGAGCTGGGTGGCGCCAGTGTGCGCGTGGTGATGATCGATGCCAGTGCGCGCATCGACATCAACGCGGCGCCGCAGGAAGTGCTGGAGGCATTGCTGGTGCGGGCCGGACACGGCGCATCAGCCGCTGGCACGGCGCGCGCGATCCGTCGCCACATCGACTCGCTGCCGGGACGCGCGCAGCTGCTGCAGTCGCTCGACGAGGCGGCGGCGCTGCCCGGCGTGGACACGCGCGCGCTGCACTCGGCAGCAGCGTGGCTGACCGTCGATGGCGACGGACAGGTCAATCGTGCCTCGGCTGCACCCGTCGTGTTGGCGGTGGCGCGTGGCAGCCTGGTGGACGAACCGACGCGACTGGTGCTGGTGTCGCGGGGCTGGCAGCGCGGGCATCCCCTCACGCACGAAGTGCAGGCGGTGTACGCGGTGCAGGGCAACCAGCTGGCGTTCGTGCGCCTGCGGGAGCGTGACCTGTGAGCCGCACACTGGGTGTCGAGATCGGCTCCACGCGCCTGCGTGCGGTGGTGTTGCGCGGACGCGGCACGCCAGCGGTGTTCGATCGGCCGTTCACCCTCGAACGCATCGACGAAATCGTCGCGGAACTTGCCGCGCTGGTCGGCGACGTGAGCGGGATCGGCCTCGCGATCGGTCTGGCGCATCTGCACGTCAAGCAGGTCGCGCTACCGCCGGTGACTCATGGCGCACGTCGCCAGATGTTGTCCGTGGAACCGGAACGCTGGTTTGCGGTCCCTGGTGGCGCCAACACTGCCATCGCGCTCGACGTGACCGGCACCATCGCGCTGGCCGCCGACGGTGCGCTGGTGGAGACCTGCGTGCGCGCGTTTGCGGCCCTGGCGCCGGTGCAGCGTGTGGAGGCGGCGCCGATGGCGATGGTGCGCGCGCTGCAGGCGAATGCGATCACGACCGCCGCGATGCCACTGGATGCAGGTCCCGGCGAGCAGGGACGGATCGAGGTCGTGAATGGCGCCTTGCAGTCGGTGCGACGCATGCGCGCCGTCGATGGTGAGCCTTTCGCTGACATCTCCATTGATTCATCGCGCGTTGACGCTGCGTTCCTGACGGCGTTCGGTGCCTCCATCGCGCTCGACGGTGGCACCGATGCGATGCTGCTGACGCCCGCGCTGGAACAGCGGTTCTTCGCGCATCGGCGACGCCGAGTGATCACCTGGGCCAGTGCTGCTGCGGTCGCGATCTGCACCGCTGGCTGGTCCTTTGGTGTCTCACGTGACCGCCTGCTCCAGGCGCTGCACGTCGAGGTGGCCTCGGCGCGGAACGGCGCCGTCGAGGGCACGGCGGCGTTCTCGCGCGTCGTGACGCTCGATCGCGAGTTGGCAGCGATCACCGCCACGGCGGCGGCACGATCCGATGTCCTGGCGGCGCTGGCGGCGGTTGGGGCGAAGCTGCCGGTGGAGGCCGTCGCGCAGCGCATCCGGATCGTCGGCACGGAATGGCAGGTGGAAGGCAACGCCGTCACCGCATCCGCCGTCCTCGCGGCACTCGCCGCCGAGCCGCGATTCCAGAATGTGCGCTTCCTCGCGCCTAGTAACCGGTTTCGCGACGGCACCACCGAACGGGAGACGTTTGCGATCGCCTTCGCTCTCCGCTGACGGCCACTCGGCCCGCGACCGCCGCACCCTGATGCTGGGTGCGGTGGCCGTGGCCTGCGTGCTCGCGCTGTACGCGGTGATTCCGGTGCTGCGCGGGTGGTCGGAGCGTGAAGCGGCGATCGACGGCGTGCGCCGCGAGCTGGCGACGCTGCGCGGTGTGCAGCGCGCCGCACCGATGCTGCGCACCGCGCTCGCGTCGCGCACGGCACGCGCAGCCGAGTTTCCGCAGCGCCCGGTGGCGGCCGGGACGGCGGCGCTCGCCGCGGGTGTGCTGCAGGGTGTGCTGCAACGATACGCCGACGAGAGCCAGCTGGCCGTGAGTGAACTGAACGTCGCCGGTGACCCCGATGCCACCACCGTGCCCCTGGCCGCGCTCCCGGCCACGATGATCGCGCTGGGTGACGTGTACGGTGTGGCCGACCTGCTGGCGCGCGTGCAGCATGGCGCCACGCTGCTCGAAGTGCGCGAGCTGACGGTGCAGGTGAACCCCGCGCGTCGCGCCGAGGGCGGTGGTGAGTTGCTGCAGGTGACGCTGGTCTTGCGCGCACCGTTCGTGATCGAATGACCAGCCCTCGTCTGCTCGTTGCGGCGCTGCAAGGTGTGACCGTGGCTGCACTGGCGATGGCGGCGGCGCTGTTGGCGTGGCCCGCCGACGTGCAGGTGGCGCCGGCGGATCCGGTCGTGACGCCACTGGCGTCGCCGCAGCCGGTGACGCCATCGCCGGCGGCGACACTCACCGACAGCATCGTGAACGCCAACATCTTCTCGCGCACGCGCGAGGCACCCGACGACCGGACCTTCGCCGCCGCACCCAGCGATGCCGTGGAGCCGGAGGTGACCGCCGGCGAATACGACGCCGATGCCGGCCTCACCGACGGCACGACCGCGATCGATGCCGAGCCGGTGCCGGCGCTGTATGGCGTGGTCAACGGACCGACTGGTCGCGCGGCACTGCTCCGGCTCGATCCTGGCACCACCGCCGCGCGGCTCTATCACCTCGGCGACGGCGCGAACGGCTATCGCCTCCGCAGCATCGGTACCGATCGTGTGGAATTGAGCGGTCCATCCGGCGCCGTCGTTCTCGAACTCGTCGCCAAGGGCGGCCCACCATGATTCGTCTCCACCTGCAGCGGCTGTTGCTGACGGCTGCACTCGTCGTCGCCTCACCCGTCGGCGCACAGGAACCGGCGCGCGAGGGCGGTAGCACGCTGCGATTCTCCAATGCCCGCCTCGAGGACGTGATCGTGGCGATGGGCCAGATGCTCGGCCTCACCGTCGTCACCACCGACATTCCCGACAAGCGGGTCACGCTCAACACCGCCACGCCGGTGCGTGGCTCGGAGCTGGGCAGCGTGCTCGAGTCGCTGCTGGAATCGCATGGCCTGGTGATGGTGCGCAACGGCAGCGTGGCGCAGGTGGTGCCGTCCACGCAGGGGCCGGCCGGCGGCCAGCTGGGTGTCGGGTACGACTTGCCGACACCCGCGCCAGTTGGCGTCATCTCGCGACTGGTGCCTCTGCAACACATCCGCGCCGACGAAGCCGTCGCGGCGCTGAAGCCGATCGCCGGTCCGAATGCGCGGCTGGAAGCCGTTGCGCGATCCAACGCGGTGCTGATCACGGACCGCGGGAGCAACGTGGCGCGCTATCTCGACCTGCTGCGCCGGCTCGACCTCGCCACGCAGGGGGAGGACGGCCTGCGCACGTACGTGGTCAAGCTGCGCTACGCGTCGTCCGACGATCTGGCCGGCGTGCTGGCACAGCTCTACGGCGCCACGGTCGGCGCCTCACGTCGTTCCTCGCTGGATGACGCGTCGCTGTCGCGGAACGTGGGCGCGTTCCGCGATCGAGAAGTCGAGACGATGCGCCAGCGGTCCGACCTGCAGGCGTCGATGCCCATGCCCAGCGCACCATCCGTGCGTGACAGTGGTCGCGGACCAGGCACGATGATCGGCCAGACGGTGATCGTCAGCAGCCCGCCCAGCAACTCGCTGGTGATCCGCACGGCGCCGTCGAACTACGGCCTGCTGCGCGAGACCATCGACTCGCTCGACAAGCGCCCGGTGCAGGTGCTGATGGAAGTGACGGTGGCCGAAGTGGTGCTGGGTCGCGGCACGGAGTACGGCATCAACTGGGCGACGGCGACCGGCAACGCCACCCGCAATCGCGGTGCGCAGTTCGGTCAGCCGATCATCCCCGACACGCTCGACCCGATCCAGGACTTCGTCGGTCGCGTGACGCGTCTCGGCAAGGTCGACGTGCGCGCCGTGCTCCGTGCCATTGCGTCCAACTCCACCGTCAACGTGCTCAGCACGCCGGAGATCCTCGCCGTCAACAATCGCGAGGCGCGCATCCTCGTCGGCAGCAAGGTGCCGTTCATCGCGTCCACGCGGCTTGGCAACGACGTCGCCATCGATCGCGCAGTGCAGTACCAGGACGTGGGGACGCAACTGACGCTGATCCCGACCATCAACGACGATGGCTACGTCAGCGTGCAGCTGCTGCAGGAAGTCAGCAGCCTGTCGAACCAGACGGTGCAGGCCGCGCTGAACGCACCCGTCATCACCACCCGCGAGGCATCCACGCGCGCCATCGTCCGCGATGGCCAGACCGTCGTGATCGGTGGCCTCATCGGCACCAGCACCGAACTGGTGGCCAGCGGCGTGCCCTTCCTGAAGGACATCCCGGGCCTCGGGTATCTCTTCAGGCGGCAGTCCACCGCCAAGTCGCGCACCGAGCTGGCGATCTTCATCACGCCGTACATCGTGCGCACCGACGCTGAAGCCGATGCGCTGTTCGAGCGCGCGCGTGAACGCACCCGCGATCCCGAGCCGGGTGACGCGCGCACACTGCGCCGGCCCGCCACGCCACCGGAACGCAAGCCGTGACGATCGCCCAGCTCGATGCGCCGGCGCTGGTGCGCGACCTCCGTGAGGCCGCCACCGGTGCACTGGCGCGTCGTCTCTCGCCGCGCTACCTCGAGCAGCACGCCGTGCTCCCACTCGGCGTGGATGACGACGGTGCCGTGGTGCTGGCCGCCGGTGGTGCGCTGGACGTCACGGTGCTGGATGAACTGGCCCGGTTGTTCGAGCGACCGATCCGTGTGGTGGAACATGCCGTCGGAGAGATTCAGGCGGCGTTGCTGACTGCGGAACGTGAGGCCCCGGCGGCGAACCTCGACACGCTGCAGCTGGCGGATGGCGACGACCAGCCGCTGGATGACCTGCGCGCGCTGGCCGAGCAGGAGCCCGTGATCCGGCTGGTCAACGTCACACTGCTGGATGCGGTGCGCGCCGGCGCCAGCGACGTGCACCTCGAGCCGATGGCGGACGACCTGCGTGTCCGCTACCGCCTCGACGGCGTGCTGCGCGACATGACGCGCGTGGGGCGACAGTACCAGGCCGCGGTGATCAGCCGGGTGAAGATCATGGCGGGCCTCGACATCGCCGAGCGTCGCCGACCACAGGACGGTCGGATTCGGCTTCGGCTGGCCGAGCGTGAGGTGGACCTGCGTGTCTCGACGTTGCCCGGGTTACATGGAGAAGGGATCGTGCTGCGGCTGCTGGACGCGGGCACGATCACGCCCGAACTCGGCGCACTGGGCATGCCTGACGCCGTGCGCGGGCAGGTGACGCGACTGATCGCGCGGACGGGTGGCCTGGTACTCGTCACCGGTCCGACCGGCTCCGGCAAGACCACCACGCTACACGCCGCGCTGGCCACGCTCAACACCGCGGCGGTGAAGATCGTGACGGTGGAGGATCCGATCGAATACCGCATCGACGGTGTGACGCAGGTGCCCGTCAACACCCGTGCCGGCATGAGCTTCGCTTCCGCGTTGCGATCGATCCTGCGCCATGACCCTGACATCATCATGGTGGGTGAGTTGCGCGATGCCGAGACGGCGACGATCGCGATTCAGGCCGCGCTGACGGGCCACCTGGTGCTCAGCACGCTGCACACCACCGATGCCGTCGGCGCCGTGACACGCCTGCTCGACATGGGTGTCGAGCCATACCTGGTGGCGGCCACGCTGCAGGGCGCGCTGGCGCAGCGGCTGGTGCGTGTGTTGTGCGACTCATGCGCGGACGTCCGGGAACCGACCGCACTGGAACTGCGACAGTGGACGGAACGCGTGGCACGGCCGCGCGCGGCGCGTGGATGCGACGCGTGCGCCGGCACCGGCTATCGCGGTCGTCGCGGCATGTACGAACTCTACGTGCCCGACGACACCGCACGTGCGGACGTGGTGGCGGGTGCCGCCGCAGACCTGCTGCGCGCACGTGCCCGGCAGTGCGGACTGGTGTCACTGTACGACGAAGGGGAAAGGCTGGTGCGCGAGGGCATCACCACGCCGGAAGAAGTGCTTCGCGCGTTGGGCGAGGTGCAGGGATGAGCACCACAGTCGTCGCGCAGACGGCGTTCCGCTACCGCGCGTCCACCGAGGGTGGTGCCATCGTCGAGGGCGTGCTGCGAGTGTCGTCGCGCGACGCAGCGCTGCGCGAGTTGCGCCGACAACAGCTCTGGCCCGTGGTGGTGGACGCGGTCGCGGAGCGCGCCGCACCAACGCTGCGCTGGCGTGGCGGTAAAGCGGCACGCCGTCGCCACGTGGCGGTGTGGGTGCGCACCGTGGCCACGCTGCTGGATGCGGGTGCGCCGCTGGATCGTGCGCTCGGCGTGGCGCATGGGCAATCTCGTGACGTCCAGGTGCGGGAAGGTGCGCAGGCGATCCGCACCGCGGTGCAGGGTGGTGCATCACTGGCTGAGGCGCTGCAATTGCAACCGGTGCTGTTCGATGCGCTGCATGTCGGTGTGGTCCGTGCCGGGGAAGCCGCCGGGGCGCTGGACGAGTCGTTATCCACACTGGCCGGCTACCTCGAGGAAGACGCCGCGCTGCGTGCGCAACTCACGGCCGCACTGATCTATCCGGCCTTGATGGCGTCCGTCGCATCGCTCGGCATCATCGTGCTGCTGCTGTTCGTGGTGCCGCGATTCTCGGCACTGCTGGCGGATCTCGGCGGCACGATGCCGTGGTCCACGCGGATGTTGGTCCTTGCCGGTCATGCCGTCACGCGCGGCTGGTGGCTGGCGCTGCTCGCGGGTCTCGCGGCCGTGGTCGCGGTGCGTGCTGCACTCGCGTCGCCCGCGAACCAGCTGGCCTGGCACACACGACGACTCACGCTGCCGCTGGTGGGCACGCTCGAGCGAGCGATGGCCACCGCGCGATTCACCCGCGCACTGGGCCTGATGCTCGGCGGTGGGCTGTCGCTGTTGCCCGCGCTGCGGTTGGCGCGCAGCGGCGTGACCAATCGCGCCATCGCTGGTGATCTCGATCGCGCCACGCAGGACGTCGCCCGCGGCGCAGGGCTGGCGCGTTCGCTCGAAGGCACCCTGTCGCCGATGGCCGTGCAGTTGCTGGCCGTGGGCGAGGAAAGCGGCCAGCTGGGCACCCTCTGCCTGCGCGCCGCCAGTCAGCACGACGACGAGGTGCGGCGCACGCTGCGCACCCTCGCCTCCCTCCTCGAACCTGCCCTGATCCTGCTCTTCGGGGCCATCGTCGGCTTCGTCGCCCTGGCGATGCTGCAGGCCATTTACGCCGTCAACGCGGGGATGTGAACTGATGCAGAATGCCGCAATTCCGGAAAACCGCCGTGGCTTCACCCTGCTCGAGCTGCTGGTGGTGCTGGTGGTCCTCGGCCTGCTGGCCGGGCTCATCGGGCCGCAGCTCTTCGGCCGGGTCGGTGAGGCCAAGGCCACCACCGCCCGCACCCAGATGGAGCTGATCGGGGTGGCGCTGGACAGCTATCGCCTCGACAACGGCGGATATCCCGTCAACGCGCAGGGGCTGGAGGCACTCGCCGTCCGCCCCAGCCGCCAACCGACGCCGATGAACTGGCGCGGGCCCTATCTGCGCAAGGCGGCACCCGCCGACCCTTGGGGACGGCCGTACCTCTACCAGTCGCCGAGCCGCGGTGCGGAGGGTTTCGAGCTCCGGTCGCTGGGCCGGGATGGGGTCGAGGGGGGAACCGGAGAGGACGCCGACCTGGGTGGACCGCCCCCGCCCAAGGGGCGCTGACCTCCGGCCGATTCCGCTGGTCAGCTTCTTGCACCGGGCTCATCCGGTGCTCTCCGGCTGAGTTCGCTCACCGGGCACGGGTTTCAGCCGAACGCGACAGGCCGGTCCTCACCGGGGAGCCTGACGCGCACAACGACTGGGAGGATTGATGGGAACGACGCTCGAGCACGACGCCGTGCACGGGGCCGAACAGCAGGAAACCGCTGCTCCGCCGATCGACGACACGCCACTGGCCTCGCGACGGCGATTTTTCGCCACCGCGGCCGCCGCCGCCGCGCTGGTCATCGGCAGCACGCCACAACAGGCCAAGGCCCAGGGAATCCGCCGCGCGCGACGAAAGGCGCCCGCGCCCGTTCCGGGCGTCTCGCTGTCACTCGCCAGCGCAGCCGCACCACCCGACCTGCAACTCACCGTCTGGCGCGATCCGGTCGCACGGCTGGTGCGGCGCGTCACCCTCGGCCTCACCAAGCCTGAACTCGAGCGCGCCCGCACACTCGGCTTCGCCAAGTACCTCGATGAACAGCTCAAGCCGACGCTGATCGACGATCGGGCCACGGTGGCGTTCGTGGCGTCGAACTATCCCACGCTGCGCATGACGCCCGATGGCCTGTACGGCGCCGAGCCGGGCAAGGTCTCCAGCGAGCTGCAGGAAGCCACCATCTATCGCGCCGTCTTCTCCAGGCGCCAGTTGTACGAGCGCATGGTGGAGTTCTGGACCGATCACTTCTCCATCGACACCGAGAAGGTCGGGTATCTCAAGACCACCGACGACCGCGACGTGATCCGCCGGCACGCGATGGGGAAGTATCCCGCGATGCTCAAGGCCAGCGCGCACAGTGCGGCGATGATGCAGTACCTCGACCAGCCATCCAGCCGGCGTGGCAACATCAACGAGAACTACGCCCGCGAGATCATGGAGCTGCACTCGGTGGGCGTGGACGGCGGCTACACGCAGCAGGATGTGAACGAACTGGCGCGTGTGCTCACCGGCTGGACGGTGAGTGGTCGCGGCATCTTCACCTACGACGCGCAGATCCACGACTTCGGGCCGAAGCGCGTGCTCGGCACGACCATCCCGGCGACGGTCGCGAAGACCGGACTGGCGGGGAACAGTGAAGCCGAGACGGTGATCGACATGCTGGCGCTGCATCCCAGGACCGCCGCCTACATCGCGCTCAAGCTGACGCGGTACCTGCTGCAGTACGATCCCACTGACGCGCTGGTGCAGGCCGTGGCCGCCGAGTTCACGAAGACACGCGGCGACATCCCGGCGATGATCCGTGTGATCCTCACCGAGCAGAACCTGATGGTGGCGCCGGCCAAGTACAAGCGGCCGTTCCACCTCGCCGTCTCGGCGGTGCGTGCGTTGGGTCCCAACGTCACCAGCCTCTCGATCGTGCGCCAGCAACTGGATGCGATGGGGCACTCGTTGTTCGGGTGGGAGACGCCGGATGGGTATCCGGACAAGATGGAGTTCTGGTCGGGGCTCGCACTGGCGCGCTGGAACGCCGCGGTGACGATCGTGGGCCAGACCGGCGCGACGTTCAACTTCGACGTCACGCCGTTCGTCGGCACCAGCGCCGAGACGGGCGCGGAGTTGATCATCGATCGCCTGTTCGGTGGTGAGGTGCCCGAGTCGCTGCGCACGCGACTGCAGGCCTACCTGCGACCGAACCCCACCAACACCGGCCGCGTGCGCGAAGCGGTCGGACTCGCGCTCTCCTCCTCGCAGTTCCAGTGGTATTGACGGGCGACGCAGCCCTCGATCTCTGAGGTTCACACCGATGTCACAGCACGAACTGCACACGGGATGCGAGGAGTACAACTCCCTCACACGTCGCGCCTTCGTCGGCACGGCGGCCGGATTGGCCGCGGCTGCCGCCATGCCGGCCTGGCTGCCGAAGGTGGTGCTGGCCCAGAGCGCGGCCAGTCGCGACATCATCGTCTCGATCTTCCTGCGCGGTGGCGCCGACGGGTTGTCGATGGTCTATCCGTTCACCGACACCAATTACTACAGCGGCCGTCCCACCATCGCGATCCCGCGGCCGGACAGCACCAATGCGAATCGTGGCGTCGCGCTCAACGGCCAGTTCGCGATGTCGCGCGCCATGAGCGCACTGGTTCCGGCCTACGAAGCGGGGAACCTGCTGGTGGTGCACGGCGCCGGCTTGGTGAACAACACGCGCTCGCACTTCGATGCGCAGCGCTTCATCGAAGTCGGCAAGGCCGCCGATCCGAATCTGGTGACGGGCTGGCTGGGTCGACATCTGGCGACCTCCACGCCGATGCGCTCCAACGCACCACTGCGCGCACTCGGCCTGTCACAGGGCCTGGCTCGCACGCTGGTGGGTGCGCCGCGCACCATCCCGGTGCCCAATCCCGCCAGCTATGGCCTCGGGGGCAGCAGCACCACGCGCGCCGAGCGCACGACCTGGCTGCGTGACGACTACACCGAAGTGGACACCTCCATCGGCGCGCCGGCGCTCGATGCGCTGAACACCGTGTCGCTGCTGAATGCGATCAACTTCAACGGCTACGCACCGGCCGGCGGCGCGGTGTATCCGAACACCGGATTCGGCCGCGGCATGCGCTCGGCCGCGGCGCTGATCAAGGCCGACATCGGCATCGAGG
Source organism: Gemmatimonadaceae bacterium (assembly GCA_031369265.1). Taxonomy (GTDB): domain Bacteria; phylum Gemmatimonadota; class Gemmatimonadetes; order Gemmatimonadales; family Gemmatimonadaceae; genus JACMLX01. The sequence continues at coordinate 35,826 of JANMON010000042.1, forward strand.
CGATCCAGCTCGACGTCGGCGGCTGGGATACTCACTCCGGCCAGGCGCCGACGACGGGCAGCATGATGCGGTCCATGCAGGACCTCGCCGGGTCACTGGCGGCCTTCCACGCCGACGCACTCACCGGCGGCGTCACCTACAACGTGACCGTGGTGGTGGTGTCGGAGTTCGGGCGGAACGTGCGCGAGAACGGCAGCCAGGGCACCGATCATGGTCGTGGCACCTGCATGCTGGTGATGGGCCCCGGTATTGCGGGCGGTCGCGTGCTGACCAACAACTGGGTGCCACTGGCGCGCGAGAATCTCGAGGCGCAGCAGGACCTGCGCGTCACCATCGACCATCGCGACATCCTCGCCGAGATCGTGACGCGCCGGCTCGGCAACACCAATCTGGGTGTCATCTTCCCGTCGTACGTGCCCACGGTGCGAGGCGTGACGTTATGAGCGCCGCACTCGCATGGCGTAGCGCGGCACTCGGTGCGCTGCTGCTCGTAGCTGGTTGCGGTGGTGACTCCGCCGATCCCACCGGTGTCCCGACACCGGCGCAGGTGCGGATCATCGCGCCGGCCACTGAGCTCTTCGTCGGTCAGGCCGTGCAGCTCACGGCCACCGCGATGGACGCCAGCGGTGCCGACGTGGCCGCCGGCGATCCCACCTGGACCAGCACCAACAGCGCCGTGGCCCAGATCAGCGAGACCGGCCTGCTGAATGCGATGTCACCCGGCTCCGCGACCTTGCGCGCGACGATTGCCGGCAAGAGTGCCACCGTGGATGTGACGGTGGAGCCATTGCCCGGCTATGCCGTCACTGTACAGGTCACCTCGCAGTTCACCCCGGCCACGATCACGATCCGGCAGTACGGCACGGTGACGTTCGCGTTCAACGGGATTCAACAGAACGTCACCTTCAGCACCGCATTTCCGGGTGCACCGGCCGACATCCCGAACACCACCACGGGCACCGTGGCGCGGCGGTTCGACACCGTCGGTGATTTCCGGTTCGAGTCCACCGTCAGTCCCGGACTGGCTGGGTTCGTGCGCGTGCGCTGAGCGCAGGCAGACGCTCCTTCACGTCCGAACGCGCGGCGCGCCGGCACTCCAGTCAGGAGGCCGGCGCGCCGTGTGTGCTGCGACGTGCTCTCGCGGCTACGGCTGGCGCTGCACCTGTCCGCGGATCTCGCCAGCGGTGAACGTGGACGAATGCACGTCCACGTACAGCCGTCCCACGCGCAGCAGCGCCTTCACCGAATCCATCGCCAGTCGCGGCGTGCCCCGGACCCACCCCGGTTCGATGTCACCGAGGCTGATCACGCCGTCCAGCGTCACGCTCGGCGACTGCGCCGAGTTGCCGTTGACCGGCAGCAGCCAGGCGATGATCGCGCCGTTCGCGCCCGCCGCCGCGTTGTGCAGGTGCGCCTGCGTGATGCCAGTCATGTTCACCACCGACAGCGAGAATGCGAGGGTCGAGTCGCCCGGCACGCTCTGCAGCGTGATGGACCCGGTGGTGGCGGACGTGGTGGCTGGCACCACGTTGGCGCCGCCGAGGGTGGCCGAAAAGCGTTCGGGGGCCGGACCGGTGGTGTCAGCGGAACCATCGCCGCCCCCGCAGCCGGCGAGAGTGATCAGTGCCAGTGCCGACAGGGTCGTGTGCGAGCGGAGCATGCGTCTCCTGGGATCGGGTTGCGGTGGTGGGGTCGCACCGATGGTGGCAGCCTGCCAGCCACGTTCGCGCGCCTGTTCCACGCCGACTGAGTGACGACCTGTTCGCAGCGACGTCACGGCGCACGCGATCCTGCCGATGACTGGCGTGCACACTCCATGCCTCGGTGCCGCCCGCGGTCGTGGATCGCCATCTTTCCCGGTGCGCGCCTGCAGCGCGATGCAGGCACCTCCACACGCTCCGTCCCGCGCCATGACTGCTGATCGCGAATCGAACAATCCGATGCACGGCGTGACGCTGGAACGGATCCTCAACGAGCTGGTGGCGCACTACGGCTGGAACGCGATGGGCCAGAAGATCGACATCCGTTGCTTCAACAGCGATCCGAGTGTCACCTCGAGCCTGAAGTTCCTGCGCCGCACGCCGTGGGCGCGGGAGAAGGTGGAGGCGATGTACCGCGACTTGCTGCGCGTGCGCGCCCGGCAGCCGAAAGCCGCCGACCCGGGAAACGCGCCGGCGACATGATCGTCCGGTGAGGTGGGAGCGCCTGCGGACGTCCACCTCACACCATCGCTGCATTTCGTGCCTCGCCTCGCCCGATCCGTCGCGCTCGTCCTGCTGCTCGCTGCGGCGCCGCAGCTCGCCGCCGCGCAGCGCGTCGTGCGCTGGACGGAGTTGAACGCCGCACAGCTGGCATCGCTCGATCGTGCGCACACGGCGGTGCTGATTCCCGCCGGCATCGTGGAAGAGCAGGGCACGCTGTTGCCGACCGGCGCGGAGCTCTTCCGCAGTGACCGTCTGGCATCCGACATCGCATCCTCGATTGCCGCGCGTCCGGGATGGACGGCACTGCTGCTGCCCACCATTCCGCTCGGCAGCGGTGCCTTCGACCGTCGCACCGGTCGCGGTGGCTTCGGCGGCTCGCTCCCGATCCGCGCCGCCACCGTGCAGGCAGTGTTCAGCGATATCGCCAGTGCCCTTGGCGAGCAGGGGTTCCAGCACCTCTTCGTCATCGACGGGCACGGCGATGCCAACCACGCCCGGGCCCTCGACGCCGTCGGCGACTGGTTCGGCGACACCTATCGCGGTCGCATGATCCACCTGCTCGGACGGCGCGGCTGTCAGGTCGATGGTCTCGAGCCGCCGCCGATCACGCTGCTCAGCGCCACCGCCATGACCGCCGACGCCGACTCGCCGCATGGTGGCACGATGCAGACGGCGCGTCACTGGTGGTTGCGTCAGGACCTGGTGGACTCGACCCTCGTGCGCGAGGCGCGTGACCAGACCGCCGGGTCGTTGGACGCGCGCGCGCGGGTCGTGCAGCGAAGCGACTGGCCCGGCTACCTCGGCGCGCCGCGCTTCGCGACTCTCGAACTCGGCGCCTGGCTCTACGACACCGAACTGCGGAACTGCAGCGCGCTCGCCAACCGGTTCCTGGATGGCCTGCCGGAGCACACGGTGCCGCGGTACGCCGATCGCATGCGGTCCTATCCCGATGTGCGCGCGGCGATGGATGCCCAGGCGCGCGTCGAGAACGAGGCCGCCGCCCGGCGCCAGCGCGTCCTGTGCCGGTCCGCACTCCCACGCTGACCGCTGTCACCAGGCAGTACTCCGGCCCCGGTTCGTGCGCGACGGGGCAGGCTCGCTATCTTCCATCTTCAACGCGCGCCTCGAGACCGGTGCGCCCGGCAGCCGCGTGTCACTCCGGCCGCATCACCGCAGCGGGAGGGTACACGGTTGGCGAAGAAGCCCAATTACGACTTCGAGAAGCGACGCAAGGAACTGGAACGGAAGCAGAAGAAGGACGCCAAGCGCGAGGAGCGGCTGTATCGCAAGCGCAACGGCCTGCCCGAGGAAGGGGATGCGGTGGACGGCGACGACGCCGAGGCATCCGGTGAGCCGACAGCAGAGACACCGGCCGCGCCGTAACCGCAGCACATCCGGTTCGCCGCCGCTTCCACGCGTTGCCTGACCTTCGCAATGACAATCTCGCCATGATCCAGCGTCACATGCTCCGGTATCTCGGAGGGTGCGCCGCTGTCGCGACCCTCGTCGTCGCGACTCCGCTCGTTGCGCAGCGTGCGCCGGCCCGCGCGACCGCGCCGTACTACCCGGAGCCCGGCAACGCGTGGCAGCATCGCACGCCACGGCAGGTCGGCCTCGATTCCACCAGACTGGCCGCCGCAGTGGCGTTCGCGATCGCCAGCGAAGTGAAGAATCCGCGCAGCATGGAAGAGAACCACTACCGCACCTTCGGCCGCGAGCCGTATGGCAACGGTGTGGGCCCGTTCAAGGATCGCGGTGATGCCACCGGCGTCATCCTGCGCCACGGCTACATCGTCTCCGAGTGGGGCGATCCCGATCGCGTGGACATGACGCACAGCGTGACCAAGAGCCTGCTGTCGTCGGTGGTCGGCCTGGCGTATGATCGCAAGCTGATTCGCAGTCTCGACGACTCCGTGTTCCGCTACGTCGGTCCGGTGATGTCGTTGCCGGGCGGCCCTGGCACCAGCGCCGTCACGCTGCTCGATCTCTTCGACACGCCGCACAACCGCAGCATCACCTGGGATCACCTGCTGCGGCAGGTGAGCGACTGGGAAGGCACGTTGTGGGGAAAGCCGGAGTGGGCCGACCGCCCCACCGGCAACGCCGCCGAATGGCGTACGCGGCCGCGTGTGAAGCCCGGCAGCACCTACGAGTACAACGACGTGCGCGTCAACGCGATGGCGCTGGCCGCGCTGCAGGTCTGGCGTCGGCCGCTGCCCTCGGTGCTCCGTGAATACATCATGGAGCCCATCGGCGCCTCGACCACCTGGCAGTGGACGGGTTACGAGACGTCATGGGTGCTGCTGGACGGGCAGGCCGTGCAGTCGGTGTCGGGCGGCGGACACTGGGGCGGCGGCCTGTTCATCAACGCCCGTGACATGGCCCGCTTCGGATATCTCACGTTGCGCCGCGGCAAGTGGAAGGATCGCCAGCTGTTGTCCGAGGACTGGGTCACGCGCGCCCTCACGCCGACGCCGGCGCAGCCGACCTACGGCTTCATGAACTGGTTCCTCAACACCGATCGCAAGTACGTGCCGTCGGCGCCGCCGTCGGTGTTCGTGCACGTCGGCAATGGCACCAACGTGATCATCGTCGATCCCGATCACGACCTGGTGGCGGTGGTGCGGTGGATCGAGAACGGCGCGGTGGATGGCTTCGTGCAGCGGTTGCTGGCCGCGCTGCCGGAGCGCTGACGCGGATGGAGCAGGACGTCCGTGCGGCCTTCGCGCGCCAGCCGCTGATGGCCACGCTGGGTGCCACCCTGGCGCGCGTCGAACCGGGTGAGGTGGAGATTCACCTGCCGTTCGATTCGGCACACACGCAACACACCGGCGCGCTGCATGCCGGTGTGGTGACCGCGATCGTGGACAGCGCCTGCGGTTTTGCGGCAGCCACCGTCATGCCCGCCGATCGCACGGTGGTGAGCGTGGAGTTCAAGCTCAACCTGCTCAGCCCTGCGGTGGGCGAGCAGTTCCGCGCCATCGGCCGCGTGGTGCGCGCCGGTCGTACGCTGACGGTGTGCAGTGGCGAGGTCTGGGCGGATCGCGGTGACGCCACCGCGCTGGTCGCCATCATGCAGGCCACCATGATGGCGGTTGGCGCGCAGGCCTAGCGGCCTGCGTCAGAGCGCCAGCGGCGTCATCCCGTCGCCGTCGATCCCAGGCTGGCGAGCAGTTCGTCGAGCTGGTCGAGCGATTCAGGCATCGCACCGGTCGAGCCGGACGCAGTGTCGAGCGATTCCTTCGACGGATACAGGTCGTGCACAACCACCAACGTCCTGCCGGCGATTTCTTCGAAGGTCACCGTGGTGACGGTCACACCATCGCCTTCCTCATTCGTCCACACGAGGCGCGAATTGGGCGTGACTTCGAGGTATTTCCCGAAGAACTCCAGCGTCGAACCGTCGTGGCTGAAGGCCAGGCGGTAGCCGCCTCCGACACGCACATCCATCTCGCAGGCCAGCAGGGTCAGGCCATACGATCGTGGCACCCACCACTGCCTGAAGAGATCGGCCTTCGTCCACGCCTCGAACACGAGGTGCGCCGGACCGTTGACGGTCCGGGTGACGACGAGTTCGCGGTCGGACCTGCGTTCCACCGCGGTGGGGTTCTTCGCCGGGGCGGTCTCACTCTCGATGCTTTCGTTCATCGGCGTGCTCCTTTCGCTTCAGGGTCTCGACAACCGTGTCCAGCGCGTCGAAGCGCGCACTCCAGAGCTGGTGGTACCGTTCGATCCACGCCGCTTCGTCCCGCAGACTGCGTCGCCCGAGCCTGCAGGTCCGCACGCGTCCGACCTTCGCGGTCGTGACGAGCCCCGCCTGCTCCAGTACCGCCACATGTTTCTTCATGCCGGTGAGGGTCATGTCGAACCGCTGGGCGAGCGCCGTGATGGAGGCGTCTGCGCGCCCGAGCTGCTCCAGCACACCGCGCCGGGTGGCGTCGGAGAGGGCGCCGAACGAGACATCGCACTGGGCCTGTGCATACTGAACCATGTGGTTCAGTGTACAGGAAAGTACGGTGCCACGCAATGGGGCGTCGCAGGTGGCTAGGTCGCGGCGGCCCGCTGGCGCGTGAAGTGCCGGGCCGCCAGCAACAGCGACATGGCCTGGAGCAGCGCACAGAAGTAGAACGGCGCCCCGATGCGCCAATCGCCCTTGGGAAGGTGCGACACCAGGCCGAGCAGCGGGGCACCGAACATCGGGGCCACCACCGCCATCAGGCTGTTGAGCGACGCCACCGACCCGAGTGTGCGTCCCTGCGTGCTGGCATCCGCCGCGCTCGAGATCAGGCTCTGGATCGAGGCGCCGACGGTGAAGCCCAGCACGTTGATGAACACCGTGGCGTACATCATCCAGCCATCGGTCGCCAGGCCGTACATCAGGTTCGCTGCGGTGGCCGAGATCAGTCCCCACACCACCAGGCGCTGCGCGCTGAAGCGCTTGAGCAGCGGGCCAAGCAGGAACCCCTGCACGATCACCGACACCACACCCACCGCCGCCAGCGACCAGCCGTTCTCCAGCGGCCCCCAGCCGAACTTGAACGTGGTGTAGAGCACCCACGACGTGAACAGGATGTACTGCGCCAGCACGCTGAAGGCGACCACCGTCACCAGCGGCCCCACGTCGCCCAGCTTGGAGAGTTCGGCCAGCGACGTGAACGGATTGGTCGTGCTCCAGTTGAACGCCCGGCGCTTGTCCAGCGGCAGCGATTCCGGCAGCACGAAGTAGCCGTAGAGGAGGTTGAGTAGCGACAACCCGCCAGCCACGAAGAACGGCAGTCGCAGGTTCACC
>JANMON010000369.1:0-2295 GCA_031369265.1 Gemmatimonadaceae bacterium
CAGCCGCAGCGTGCCGAAGCGACCGACCTTCGGTGAGACGGAACTCGGGCTCGGCCTGCGATTTCCGATCGGCGTGCACGAGTGGCGGGTGCACAGCCTCGGACGCGAATACGAGTTGCAGCCACGGCCGCATGCATATTCCACGCTCGCCTTCGCCGTCCGCTGAGGCCGTCCGCACTCCTTCTTCCGGTTTCCCGTGGCCCTCACTGCGACGCTCTACAACTTCACCATCGAACTTGCCCACGTGGACCGCGGCGTCTACGAGTCGCTGGTGCTGAAGGTGGCGCAACATCCGTCGGAGACGGAGGAGCGGCTGGTGACGCGGGTGCTCGCCTACTGTCTCGAGTACGCCGAGGGCATCACCTTCTCGCGCGGCATCAGCGATCCCGATGAACCGGCCATCACCATCCGCGACCTGACCGGTACCATCACCACCTGGATCGAGGTCGGTGCCCCGGATGCGACGCGGTTGCACAAGGCCAGCAAGGCCGCACCGCGCGTGGCGGTCTACATCGAGAAGGCGCCGGTGATCTACCTGCGCCAGCTCACCGGTGAGCGCATCCACCGTGCCGACGCGATCGCGATCCGGGCGATCGATCGCGAGTTGATCGGGGCGTTGGTCCAGCGACTCGATCGTCGCATGAGTTTCGCGCTCTCGGTGACCGACGGGCATCTCTTCGTGTCATTGGGCGACGGTACCAGTCTGGATGGCGCGGTCGAGGAGTTGGTGATTCCGACGGCGTGACAGGGGCGGCAGGGGCGGGACACCGGCCGCGGTTTCAGAGGGTGCAACGGAGGGCGGGACACTGGCACGTTGCCGGCGTCCCGCCTTCGTCGTTGCGGCAGCGGATGGCATGCGCGGATGAGTCCGTCCGGGATGGCCGGGGTGGACATTAGTAATGGAGTGTATGATTAATTCAGCTACCGGCCGACCAACCACCGTGGTGTGTGGGTGCTGCACGTCACGCGTCAACGAAGTTGTCGCATTGTCCGTAATGTTCTCGTCAGGTCGCCCGTGGTGACGATTGGCACCGGGACCCCCTGTCGGAGTCAGAGGACCGGTGTATCGTTTGTCATCAGTGGTGTGAGGGCAGTCGGTCGGAGCATCGACAGAGAGATGACGATGCGTGAGTACCGGCTAATGCATGATCGTCGTGGCAGCGCGTGCCGTGCACGCGTCTGCGCGACATGTGGCGATTCATCGTGGGCACCCCGCCCGCGGCTGGACTGATGCCTGTCATCGGAGCAGGGACCGCATGCCGATCACCTACGAGATCGACCACAGCGCGCAGCGCGTTCGCGTGACCGCCACCGGCGACCTGCGCATCGAGGATATGGCGGCCCTCGTGACCGCGCTGGCTGAACAGCGGTGCCTGAGCTACACGCAGCGCTTCGATGCGCGCGCCGCCACCGTGTTGCTGACGGCCGACGAGACACGGCGCATTGTGCCGCTGATCGCACGCCTGCGCGAGGAACAGGGGCAGGCGCGCACGGCCTTCATCGCCGAGTCGGATGTGTCGTTCGGCATGGCTCGCATGTACGCCACGCTGGCCGCTGAAACCGACAGCGGGTTCATGGTCTATCGCACGATCGAGGAAGGGGACGCCTGGCTCGGGTGGCAGCGCGTCACATCGGAGCAGCGCGTCTTCTGACATGCCGGTCGGCGTGCCGACCCAGCACCCGCATCACTGGCTGAGCGGCGACACCTCCACCAGCGCCTGCCCGTCGGCCTGATACCGCACCGACACCTGCCACGGCTGGCAGCAAACCTCGCAATCCTCGACGTAGTCTTGCCGGGCGCCACTGCCGGCGTCGAGCGCGATCTCGATCATCTCGCCACAATACGGGCAGGTGATCACCGCGTCGCCGTCGGCGGTGCCGTCGCCGGTCGGGAATTCTTCATCCAGGCCGTCCACATCCTCGTCGTCGTGCCGCATGACACACCTCGCTGCGCCGGGAGTGCCGCGGCCGCAGGATGCGCCGCGCTCACGCCGGGTGAGCACTGATACCCGGCATCGGCACCGACGGCACGGCGGCGTAGGTGCGGGACTGCTGGCAGTCGCATCCGCAGGCGATATTCCAGCGGTCACTCCTCCCGCCTTCCGCCCGCCCGGTCATGAGCCAAGAGCCAGCGCAGTCCTACAGCAATCACGCCCGCATGGTGCCCGGCTTTCACTACGTCACCGGCCTTTGCACGCTGGTCTTCGTCGGCTGGTCGATCTGGCACGCCATGTCCACACGCTCGGCCGACGCGCACTTCCAGATGCTGGGGGCCTTCGGCCTGCTCGGCACGTA
>JANMON010000011.1:0-28120 GCA_031369265.1 Gemmatimonadaceae bacterium
CGCGGCCAAGTGGCCAAAAGCAGGCGATCGTGAGATCCGATCACCGAACCCCTTCGTAGACCCGATGCCAGAGTCTGATTCGCAAGAACAACCAGCCCGCAGCCGGATGGCAGGAATGCCCCCCGGTGCCAGGACCTCGGAGGATGCCGCGTACGACTCGGCACTCATCGAGCGGATGGCCGCAGGCGACGAGTCGGCCCTGGGTGCCCTGTACGACCGGTGGGCGGATGCGGTCAATGCGCTCGTCGAGCGAATCGTGCGCGACGAGGCGGAAGCGGAGGAAGTGGTGGAAGCAGTGTTCTGGCAGGCGTGGCAGCAGGCAGGTCGGTATTCCACCGAGCGTGGAACCCCGGGCGCATGGCTGCTGGCAATGGCACGCAGTCGCTCGCTGGACCGGTTGCGCTCCCTGCGCCGGCGGCGCGACGAGCAGCCGGCCGACGAGTCGATCTTCGACCGCCAGCCGGCCGCTGGAGACCCGCTCTCGGATCTGACGGCAAGTGAGCGCGCTGCCCGGGTGGTCGCGGCGCTGCAGACGCTTCCCGAGGAACAGCGTGAAGTGCTGGAACTCGCATATTTCGAAGGTCTCAGTCAGACCGAGATCGCTGACCGTCTCTCCCAACCCCTGGGCACCGTGAAGACTCGCGCCCGGCTGGCGTTGAGGAAACTGCGCGACCGTCTCGATGCACTGCGCGAGGTGGAGGCATGAGCACGCCCAACGAACTGGAAGAGGCCTCGATGGCCCTGCCGGAACTGGCGCTGGGCATGTTGCCGTCCGCCGAGGCCGAGCGGCTGATGTCGGTCGTGCGCATCAACCCGAAGCTGCAGGCGGAGCTGGCGTCGTTGCGCGGCGCAGCCTCATCGCTGGCGTCGGCAGCACCGGCCGCGCCGATGCCCGCCGACAGGAAGCTGGCGATGCGTGAGCGCCTGATGGCGCGTGCTGCCGGCAGCACTGGTGGTGACGCCGGCGACACGCGTGCACCGCTCACCGCCGGCGCACCACCCGCGCTGCGGCTCGAGCCGCGCGACGTGGCCGCCGCTTCGGCACCGGTGATCCGTGAAGTGCAGGTTCCGGCGCGCCTGTCGCTGATCCAGCGTGCGGCGCCGTTCCTTGCCATCGCGGCGACGGCCCTGTTCGTGGTGTCGGTGTTCCGCCTGCAGGATGCACTGCAGGAGCGCAACGACGCGCAGGTGGCGCTGAAGGAAGCGACGGCGACCACCACCGCCCTGTCGGAGAAGCTGGCGCAGAGCGACAGCCTGGTGGCCGCGATGAGCGGCGCCAGTGTGCGGGTGGTGGAACTGGCCTCGACGCAGAACATGTCGCCGGGTGCCAAGATGTTCTGGGACCGGGTGGCCAATCGCTGGACGCTGGTGACGCACGACCTGCAGCCGGTACCCGCCGGTCGCACCTATCAGCTCTGGCTGGTGACGGCCAAGGCGGAGAAGATCAGCGCCGGCACGTTCAACACCGACGCCAAGGGTCGCGCCGTGGTGCAGGCGACCTACGCCCTGGCCGAGGCCGACCTGGCGGCGATCGCGATCACCGAGGAACCGATGGGTGGATCGGAACAGCCGACCGGTGCCATCCTCGTCGTCGGCACCGCCACGCGCTGATTCTGGCGCGTGGCGCGTGGCCACGAATTCCGCACCACCCGTCGAACGAGGACCGAACGCGTGGCATTGGAAGATTTCAGCGTAGGCCTGTCTGCCAGCGCCACGCGCACGCTGTCGGAGGCCGACGTGCTGGCATTTGCAGCGGTGACGGGTGACCACAATCCCGTGCACGTGGATGCCGACGTCGCCGCGCAATCACCGTTCGGCGAACGCATCGTGCACGGCATGCTGACCGCCAGCCTGCTGTCGGCGCTCCTCGCATCGGAGTTGCCGGGCCCCGGCGCGATCTATCTCTCGCAGACGCTCGAGTTCCTGCGCCCAGTCAAGCTCGGCGACACCGTGACGGCGCAGGTGACGATCACCGCCATCGACACGTCGAAGCGCCGCATGACGCTTGCCACCATAGTCCGCAACGAGCGTGGCAAGAACGTGCTGTCGGGCGAAGCGGTGATCCAGCTCCCGGCTGACGCCTGACCTGCCGCTGCATTAACGCGCGCGCAACGACACGAGCAACAGCAGATCGCAGAAAGGCAACAGCCGCAGAACGGAACAGCCGCAGAAGGGCCACGGATTTTCGTAAATGGTTCGCTCTGACACCAATTACATCAGTGGTTGTCTTCAAGGATTTGAGAGGGCGTAATACTCCTCCCCGTATCCTCCGCCCTTCTGCGGCTGTTCCGTTCTGCGGCTGTGCCGTTCTGCGATGAGCCGTTGTGGTTTGCGACTCAGGTCGTTGGCGGATCCTTCATGCGGGTCTTGGACACACCGGTGATGATGCCGATGCCCACCAGGATCACGCAGGCGATGCCGATGTAGAGCGTGGGGACGCCGGCGACCGTGAGGCCCCAGGCGACGCCGCCGATGACGAGCAGAAAACCAACCAGATAAATCGGAAAGGACATGGGGAGTGCTCCAGCCCGGGAAACGCGGCGGCGGCCTGGAAGGCTGCGCCTGCGACCGGTTGCTCGGACGAGGGATCTCGCCAGCGAGGCCTCACAACCGATACGGACGCTACAGTGCAAGGGGCATGCGCGCGCGATCTGTTCCGTCCAGCGTCCTGAGCAAACCGATCCAAGTCGCCGTGTCCCACCAACCGCAGGGGGACACGGGCGGCACCGGACTCATTGCGTCGTGATGACCTGTTCCACGGCGGTCTGGATCGCGGCCAGCGCGGCGGCATTCTTGAGCGCGCTGAACCCGATGCGCAGCTTCTCGTCCGGCAGCAGCGGCTCGCGCATGTGCGCGTTGAGGGTGTTCACCAGCTTCTCACGGTTCTCGGGCGTCAGCGACTTGGAGGCCTTCGGCACCAGCTCCAGCCGCGGCACGTCCTGACGGCGCGGCGAGGCGCACCAGACGATCATCTTGCTGCCCACACGCTCGAAGGCGATGGTGCCCGGCGTGTCCTCCTCCTCACGGAACTTGAGCAGCGTGGGGTGCTTGTTGCTCCAGGCGATCAGGGCATCCAGAACCGCGACCAGCCGCGGCTGCTCCACGGCATGGGTGTCTCGGGCAATCGCCTTCACGAACTGGTCGCGGGCGGCAGGCAGCGTTCGTTCCATCTCGTCTCCTCGTCGATGCATAGCAACTCGACGGGCGCACAGTGGCGGCAGCTCGGAGCGACTCAGCCCCTGAATGTACTCCCGATGCGGCGCTCGGCGCTCGGTTGCGAGAGTGGAGTCTCACTAACACGTCCCTCGCTGGCGCGTACAGATTGCGTCGGTCACCGTCCGGCCAGACCGCCGGCGCGCCCGCCCGCGCCGTGTACCGCTTCCCCAGCCCGAGCCCGCTGATGCCGCGTTTCCGCGCCACCCTGCTGTCCGCCGTCACCACCCTGCTCTGGCTCGCGCCGCAGCCCGCCGCGGCGCAGGATGCCGGCATCGTGCCGGCCAGCACCACCACGCCGCGCCCCCCACTCGATCCACGCATCGAGCGCCTGAAGGCCGAAGCGGCCACCAAGGTCGAGGCGCGTGCCAAGCTGATCCAGGAGATCATCGATCAGGTGTACTCCTACGGCGAACTCGGCATGCAGGAGTTCGAGACCTCGAAGTACCTCACCGGCATCCTCGAGAAGAACGGCTTCACCATCACGCGCAACGTGGCCGGCATGCCCACCGCCTGGGTCGCGCGCTGGGGCAACGGCAAGCCGGTGATCTCGCTCGGCTCCGACATCGACGGCATTCCGCAGTCCAACCAGACGCCGGCCACCGCCTACCGGTCATGGCAGGTGCAGGGCGCGCCGGGACACGGTGAAGGCCACAACTCGGGACAGGCGGTGAACATCGCCGCGGCGCTCGTGGTGAAGGAGATCATGACGCGCGAGAAGATGCCCGGCACACTGGTGCTCTGGCCCGGCGTGGCGGAAGAGGCGGTGGCAGGCAAGGCGCACCTCGTGCGCGCCGGTGTCTTCAAGGACGTGGATGTCACGATGTTCACGCACGTCGGCAACGACCTCGGTGTGACGTGGGGACAGTCGTCGTCACTGGCGATCGTGTCGGCCGAGTTCCGCTTCAAGGGTAGCTCAGCGCACGCCGCCGGCGCCCCGTGGCGCGGCAAGAGCGCGCTGGATGCCGTGATGCTGATGGCGCAGGGCTGGGAGTTCCATCGCGAACACATGGAGCCGGGCCAGCGCTCGCACTACGTGATCAAGGATGGTGGTGACCAGCCGAACGTGGTGCCGAGCACCGCCTCGATCTGGTTCTACTTCCGCGAGCGTGACTATCAGCATGTGCAGGACATGTTCACGGCTGGCAAGCGCATTGGCGCCGGTGCGGCGATGATGACGGAGACCGCGCTCGACACCGTGATCATCCTCGGCTCCGCCTGGCCCGGACATTTCAGCAAGCCGGTGGCCGAGGCGATGCAGTGGAACATCGAGACCGTCGGGCTGCCGAAGTGGGACGAGAACGACCAGGCTCTGGCCAAGGGGCTGCAGCGCGAACTGGGCGTGGCGCAGAACGGCCTCGTGACGCAGGTGCGGCCGCTGCAGGGACCGGCGGTGAGCCTGGTGGCGTTCGGCGGCGGCAGCGACGACATCGGTGACGTGAGCTGGAACGTGCCGACCATCACGCTGCGCTATCCCTCCAACATTCCCGGCACGCCGGGGCACAACTGGGCCAACGGCATCGCAATGGCGACGCCGATTGCGCACAAGGGTGCGGTGGCGGGTGCGAAGGTGCAGGCCATGACGCTGATCGACCTGATGACGCAGCCGAAGATCGTGGCCGATGCCTGGACGTACTTCAACGACGTGCAGACGAAGACCATCAAGTACGTGTCGTTCCTCGGTCCGAACGATGGCCCGCCGATCTGGCTCAACGCAGACATCATGGCGCGCTATCGTCCCGAGATGCGGAAGCTGTACTACGACTCGACCAAGTTCCGCAGCTATCTGGAGCAGCTGGGCGTGGCCTATCCGACGGTCAAGCCGCCGACGAATCCGGTGCCCTGATCGCGCGGGCGGCAGAGCGCCACTGACGCAACACGTGCTGACGACCTGCGGGTGCCGCGGTTCCGCAGGTCGTCAGCACGCCAGGTCGGCGATGGTGGTGCTGCGGAGGTACTGGTCGCGGGCCTCGCCGAGTTCGCGCCACCGGTGGTGAGCCGAGCAGGGCGCCGCATCCCGGCAACGAGACCGGCCCAGGATACAGGTATGTGCGGTGCCGGCGGGTTCGAAGGGTGTGACCACGTCCACGATGCGCATCTCGCTGGCAGGACGTGAAAGACGGAAACCGCCGCCACGGCCGCGAGTCGACTCCAGCAGTCCGGCGCGGCCCAGCTGGCTGAGGATCTTCGAGCGGTAGTTCGCCGGGACCTTCACCTTCCCTTCCATCGCGATCGCCGGCACGAACGCGTCAGCGGGCTGCTGCGCGAGATAGGCCATGATGCGGAGCGCGTATTCCGAGGTTTGCGATAGCACGGAAGGACCAGTCATGAGCCCGCGAACTCCATCAGGGAGAGCGGTCGCGCAGCACGATGGCGCCGTGTGCGACCGGCGTCTGCCGGACGACACGGGTCAGAAATCCCGACGCTCGAAGGCCCGGGCTCCCGCCCACCATGGCACGAGGATCCATGCAGCCAGCATGGCGAATGCGACCACGACTCCAGCCGTGCTGCCGAAGGCGACGCGAAAGACGGCACCGGTGTAGCCCATCAGCGCTGCGACGTCGAGGCGGAGCAGGAGGATCGTGCGCGACAGGTCGATCGGGTTGAGCGCCATGGCCACCAGCATGCCCCGCTCGATCGGCCAGTCGCGAAAGCTCGTCGCCACGGCAAGCACCACGCCGTCGTACAGCAGGCTCAATGTCAGCCAGGTGAGGATCGCCACACCGAGTCCGCGCGCGCGGTCACGGACCGCCACCGTGATCACGAACGCCAGCGACGTGAACACGGCGACGAGCAGGAGGCTCACGCCCAGCAGTACCATGAGCATCGGCGTCGTCTCGGCGTCCAGCTTCCGCTCCACGATGAACGGCAGCAGCAGTCCACAGAACGTCGCGCCCATCAAGGGTAGTGTCAGCCCGAAATACAGCCCCACATAGAGCGCGCGTCTCGGCATCGGCTGTGCGAGCAAAAGCTCGGTGAACTCGCGCGCGCCATAGAGCGACGCCGAGCCGAGGATCAGCGCGATCAGCGGGACGAGCAGTAGCACCACGTTCAGCAGCGAGACGAGCGCGGACGGCCCACTGCCGGCGAGTCGGAGCAGCAGGTCGCCGGCGATCGCCAGCACCACCGCGTATGTGATCACCCAGCGCTTGCGGAGCACGTCACGGGCCTGGTGCAGGGCGACGATGCGTGACAGTGCTGCCGTTCCTGGCACGGCGCGCGCGACGATGGCCGGCACGGCCGTCATGCGTGCCGCTCCCGGACCACCTGCAGGCGCGGCGCAGGGACCGCGCCGGACAGCGCCGACGGCGGAATCGCGTCCAGCGGAGACTTCATCAGTGTCGTCAATGCGTCGTCGAGCGATGCTTGCCGTGTCTGGTGCAGCAGTTCGGCAACCGGTCCGGCGAAGCGGATCATCCCGTCGAGCAGGAAGACGATCTCGTCAGCCAGCACCGAGAGCTCGGCGACGACGTGGGTGGTCAGCAGCACCGTCGTGCCGGCGTCACGCGACGCCATGACGGCCGCCTTGAACACCGATGCGGCCAGTGGATCGAGTCCGGCCGTCGGCTCGTCGAGGATGAGCAACGTGGGGCGGTACCGAAACGCGATCACCGCCGACAGCTTCTGTCGCGTGCCGCCGGAGAGGATGCGGACGGGCTTGTCCAGCTGTGCGGCGAATTCAAACCGTTCGAGCAGCGAGTCGTCGGGCACGACATCGGGACGCAGGGCATCCAGCATCGCGAGCACTTCGTGTCCGGTGAGATTTCCGGGGAAGCTCGGCGTCTGCGGCATGTAGCCGATGCCGGCACGCGCGGCCGGCAGGCGCACATCGCGGCCATCGGGCAGCGTGATGGCCCCGCTGTCGGGTCGCGTCAGCCCGAGGACGCAGCGGATCAGTGTGCTCTTTCCAGCGGCATTCGGGCCAACGATGGCCGTCACGCGTCCTGGCGTGAGCTGCAGATCGATGCCGCGCAGCACCGGCAACCGACCGAATGTCTTGCGCACATCGGTGAGGCGAATCATGCATGCGCCCGGATGGCGGGTGCCGTGTCGACGACACTCGCCGGCGTGAGCACCGGCAGCACACGCTCGGCCAGGTCGAGCAGGTCGAGCAGGAAGGAGCGCAGCAGCACCAGGGCCGGCGGATTGTTCTCGACGATCAGTGCGAACAGCCGCACGGGATGGTGCGGTACGTCCCCAGTCCCGTCACGATTCAGGTCGTACCCGCGATACACATCCCAATAATTGTCATACATGCGCGTGGTGTTGCGATCACCGACGGCCACCACGTCGAATGCGTTGCCGGTGAAGTCGTTGCCGGCCACCGTGTTGTCGTCAGCACTGGCCATCAGGCGCAGCGCCCAGCCATTGCGCTCCATGCGGTTGCCGGTGATCCGGTTGCGATTTGCATCCTCGAGATGGAGCCCGATCGAGTTGGACCGAAAAACATTCCGCTCGATCCGGGAGTCGGAGATGGACTTCAGCAGCAGGCCGTAGGACGCACTGCCGCGAGAGTAGGCAAAGAGGTTTTCACTGATCTCGACGTGGTTGCTGTACATCACGGCAATACCAGCCTTGTTTCGCTCGAACCGGTTGCGCAGGTAGCGGCAGCTGTCCGAGAACATGAAATGCAGGCCGTACCGTCCGTTATCGCGGCTCACGTTCTGCTCCGCGAGGCCGCCACGGGAGAACTCGAAGTAGATGCCGTCGCGGTGCCCGTCGATCGTATTGCGGGCCAGATGGACATCGCGCGCGTACCAGAGATGGATGCCGTTTCCGGCGTCCATCTCGCCGCCGGCCGTCCCACGGATGACATTGTCGTACACGGCGCACCGCGTGACACGTGCCAGATAGACCCCGAAGAAGGCGCGCTCCACACGGTTGCCGATGAAGCGGCAGTCCGTCACGTCGGCGAAGCGCACCGCGGCGCGGTCGTCGATGCCGCTGACACCGGTGTGCACGAAGGTGAGTCCCTCGAGCGTGACATGCGAGGCGCGGACGATCACCAGTGCGCGCTGCCCTTCGCCGTCTAGCACTGCCCCCGGTTCGCCCCGCAGCGTGAGCGGTTTGTCCACCAGCACCGTCGCTTCACGATACCGTCCGCGTCGGACCACCAGCGTATCGTACGGTCGTGCGGACGCCACCGCGTCGGCGATCGGTGTGCCGGGTCCGGGACGCACCTCGCGCTGTCGTGCGTGAAGCGGCCCGGCAGTCAGCAGCGCCACCGCAAGCAGGAGACCTGACGATCGCATCTCAGTACCCCGCCGGTGTGGCCGCGTTCGCAGCGCCTGACGCCGCCGGGGACCGTGCGGCACGCAGCATTTCCGACCACCCGATGAGGCGACCACCATACCGCCGCTGTGCCGCTTCGGCTGGAACACCGGCGTCGAGCGCCAGCAGTGATCGTCCCATCGGCGAGCCGATCGACGCTCCGATGATGAATCGAGCCGTGGACGCCTCGATCCACTCTCCAGGATGCGCGAAGTTGCTGACCCAGACACTGCGGATGAGCGCCGGGTCGGCACTGGCGACGTATGCGGCCAGGCACTCGACGGCATCGAAGACCTGCACCTTGCCAGTGCGTGTGATCACCTCACCGCCGAAGCGCGCATCGGTGATCATCATGCGACACTGCGCGCACTCGTCGGACCCAAGGACGAGGAGGCGCGGGCCTGACCCGGCGCACGACGCGAGCATCGTGGTGCCGATCAGCAGCGTCGCAACGCTCGCCAGCGTCGCCCTGCGCGCCGACTCGGTGCGAACGATCTGGGGGCTGGGCGCGAACAGCAGGTACACGAGCACCAGTCCGAAGACGGTGCCGGCCAGGATCAGCAGCCAGCCCCCGGCCGCAGGATACGAGTGGGCGACGAAGTTCAGAATCTGCTTCGACCCGAAAAGCGGTGGCTGGTACGAGAGACCGGGGATGCGAATGGCGGCAGCAGGGTCGAGGTCGTGCCCATAGTCGTACTCCCAGCGCCAGAAGTCGTAGACTCCGGCGCCCAGGGTCGCGAGCACGACGGTTGCCCAGCCGACGTAGAGGCCGCGCGACCCGCGCCAGGCCACGAGCAGGCCGCTGATGACGATGAGCCCCGCGATCCAGGGCATGAGGCGCAGCTCCGGTATCGCCTCCGGCTCGATGCGCTGCATGCCGATGTAGTGATTGAGTCCGTTGATGTTGTCGAGGTCATGCTCCTCGACCCCGGAGACGCCATCGACGTGAATCAGCATCCCGATGCCCTCCGGGTATTGCGGAGCCTCCAGCGTGACGCGCCAGAGTGGAAAGACGAACACACCCAGCACGGCGAGTGCGCCGAGACCAACGAGCCAGCGGGCCATGCGAGGCATGTGAACCTGGTGACGAGGTGGTGGTGCAGCGGTGTGACGGGTGTCACCGCCGCTGCACCCTCATCGTGCGCTATTTCTTCGGGAGCTGCGCCGCAGCGGCAGCCACGGCCGCGTCGACGTTCTGTCCGGTGCGGCCCGAGTTGGCGCGGAGCGCCACCGACGAACCGGCTTCGGAGACGCGGACGTATCCCTGCATCTCCTGATGCAACGCCGAGCAGAAGTCGGTGCAGTAGAAGGGATAGATCCCGGCACGCGTCGGCACCCACTTCATCGTCCTGGTTTCACCGGGCATGATGAGGATCTCCGACGTGTTCGCACCGGTGATCGCGAACCCATGCGGCATGTCCCAGTCCTGTTCGATGTTCGTGACATGGAAGTAGACAGTATCACCGACCTGCGCGCCTTCGATGTTATCCGGCGAGAAGTGGCTCCGGAGCGACGCCATGCGGACGTGTACGGCCTTGCCGGTACGGCTGATGCCTGTCTCGCGCTCGGTGCGCGCGACCTGCGGGTGGCGGTTGTCCTTCAGCGAGAAGAATCGGACCTGCCGGTCGCGGATGACACTGGCCTCGATGGCGTTGGCGTAGTGCGGCTCGCCGAGGGTCGGGAAGTCGAGCAGCAGCTTCATCTTGTCACCTTCGATGCTGTACAGCTGCGCCGAGTGAGCGAGCTCCGGGCCGGTGGGGAGGTAGCGATCCTTGGTGATCTTGTTCATCGCGATGGCGTACTTGCCGGTCGGCTTGGCCGTGCCGCCACCGGGGATCATCAGGTGCCCCACTGAATAGAACGTCGGCGAGCGGTCCACCACCTCCCAGGTCCCCAGCTTCCACTTCACGATCTCGGATGACAGGAACATCGAGGTATACGCGTTTCCCTTGCCATCGAACTCGGTGTGAAGCGGGCCAAGGCCTGGGTTCTTCACTTCCCCCGCCAGCACGCTGCTGTACCGCAGCACCGGGATGCCTTCCACTTCACCCTCGAAATCCTTCTTGTCGATGGCAGCGATCATTTTCGAGAAGCTGTGCACCGGAATGACGGCGGCGAGCTTGCCTCCGGCGACGATGTATTCGCCCGTTGGATCGACGTCCGCGCCGTGCGGCGACTTGGGTGTGGGCAGGAAGTACATGACACCCGGGCAGGCCGCCGTCTCGAGCGTGACGACGCTCGTTTCCTTGATGACACGGGCGCTCCGGGTGAATTCATCCATGACGTTGTGGAGGTACTCGGTGGGCATGGTGACCCCCTTCCCGGCCGCAACGCACTGCTCCGCCTTCTTCCAGTTCACCGCAGCGACGAAGTCCTTGTCGTTCCGCGAGGCGTTGGCCTCGAGCAGGGTGTTGGCCTGCTCCGAGTTGTACGAGGTGAAGAACATCCAGCCGTTGGACGGTCCCTTCCCGGCGCGGGCAAGGTCATAGTTGAAGCCGGGCACGAGCAACTGGAACGCGATCCGCATCTTGCCGGGTTTGTCGGCCGTCACGAAGCTGATCGAGCCGCGGAAGTGCTGCTTGTATTCCGAGATCGGTACGTCGCGGTTCGGGATCGGGACGCTGAAACGCGTCGCGGCGACCACGTACTCGCTGTTCTGCGTGATGAACGGCGAGGCGTGGTTGCCAGCGGCGTTCGGGATCTCGATGATCTCGTCGGTCTCCATCCGCGTGAGGTCGATCCTCCCGATGCGCGGCGTATTGTTCGCATTGACGAACAGCCAGCGCCCGTCATCGACGCCATCGGTCTGTGACAGCGCGGTATGGTGGAGGTCGTCCCACGGGACGTTCCCGTACGACGTCTCGAGCATCGCCTTCGTCTCCTCGTTGTATCCCCAGCCGTTCTCGGCATGCTGACTGAATACCGGGATCAGCTTGAGCAGGCGCCCTGACGGGAGGCCGTACACACCGACCTGTCCGTTGAAGCCGCCGGAGAGAAACGCATAGAACTCGTCATGCTTGCCGGGCGCGACGTAGACTGCCTGCGCGGCGTCGCCGCCAACCAGTGCGGTGTTGGGCCTCGTGGCGCCAGTGGGAGCGCAGGCGTACGCCAGCACGATGGCAGAGGCGACCGCCACTGCGGTCAGTGCTGCCCTGCCCTGCGTGAGCATTCGGGACATCTGAACCTCTCGGTGCACGGAGTGAAGGAGCATGTTCGCAGTGCGTCGGCATGCTCCACACATCGTTATCGCCGCCACCGTCACCGCACCGTCGGTGATTCCCTCAGCGATTGTAGGGTGATAACTGACATTCCCATCTCCATATGTGAATTAGACATTCGCGTGTCGCCCGTGCTGTTTCACGCCCTCACATCCGCGAGCTGTCATGACTCACCTGCGAATCGTCGCCTATCCACGCCTCCCGATCCTGCTGCAGGTCGTCGCGGCCTGCACACTGCTGACCGCGTGCGGTGGCGGTGGGGAATCGAAGTCCGCCGACACCGGCGATTCGGCAGCCGCGGCACCAGTCGCCGCCGCCGGTGCCGCGGCGGACAAGGGTGCGGCCACCTACGCGCAAATCTGCGCGTCGTGCCACCAGGCCAACGGCGAGGGCATCGAAGGCACGTTTCCGCCGCTCAAGCATTCCAGCTGGCTGACCAGTGCCCCGGAGGTTCCGATTGCCATCGTACTCGCCGGATTGCAGGGCGACATCGAGGTCGGTGGCAAGACGTATGCGGGCGCGATGCAGGCGTGGGGCATGCTCGGCGATGATGATGTCGCGAACGTGCTCACCTACGCGCGTTCCCAGTGGGGCAACAGCGCGGGTCCGGTCACCGCCGCACAGGTGAAGGCCGTGCGCGACAAGATCGGCAGCCGCACGGCGTGGACGGCGGCCGAATTGAAGGCGGCGTACCCAGGCGCCGGGAGCTGACCGCGACGACGCGCCGTGTTCAGGACTACCCGATCGGCATCGAGATGCGCGTGAGCCAGGCCGCCGGGGGTGTGTGCTCGCCATCGTTCATGTAGTACTCGTACGCCTCGCCGGTGGCGGCGTGGCCTTCGGTCACGATCCACTTCTCCAGTGCCTTGTAGGCGTGCGGCAGGTCGGTGTAGTGGCCGCGGTGGAGCACCGTGGCGGCGGGGCCTGACGGCAGCACCGACTCGGAGATGCCGGTGCCCGTCGGCGCGCCGGCCGGCACCGGCACGCCGACCTCGATCGTGAAGTCATGTGCCGGTGAGCCTTCGTACTTCACGTACATCGGCCCGGCCGGCACGATTTGCGATTCGCGCAGGTGCTGCCGGAGCATCGCGAAGCCGTCACCGATCGTCTTCGGCAACTTGTGATAGGTCGTCTTGCACCGCACCGCCAGCGTCGGCTGTGCCGTCTCGTCGCGCAGTTCGCAGTGATACGACATGATGTGCTCCCGACGGCAGGGCCGTCTCCGGTGCACGCGCACCGGGCAGGTGGGCGACCGTTTCATGTCTGTTCCTACGCCGTCGACACCGCCGAAGTTCTGGATGGGGCTGCTGATGGTGTCACTTCGGATTCGCCGTGGCCGGCATGGCATCGTTCGTCATCCACCACTGCTTCGGCATGGCGCGGGTCCGCGGCCAGACCTCGTTCAGCGTGTTGCCTTCGTACAGGCGGCCGTTCTTCATCACGTGACTGATGGTGTTGGTGTTGCGGATGTCGTCGAGCGGGTTGGCATCCAGCACCAGCAGGTCGGCGAGCTTCCCGGCTTCGATGGAGCCGAGGCTGGCCTGCAGGCCGATCGCCTCGGCGCCGAAGATGGTGCCGACGCGCAGCGCGTCCATCGGCTTCATGCCGCCGCTGGCGATGCTCCACAGCTCCCAGTGCACACCGAGGCCCTGCAGCTGGCCGTGGCCACCGAGGCCGATGCGACCACCCGCCTCGATCACCTTGCGCGCCTGCTCGGCGAAGAGCGAGTAGGAATACTCGCTGTCGCGGAACCACTGCGGCCGGCGCAATCCGCGGCGTTCGAGGTCGGAGAAGGGGGTGAAGTGCGCCAGCTTCTTGTCGGCGAAGATGTCATAGTGCTCGTACCACCAGTTCTCGGCCCACGGCCCGCCGTACTGCACCAGCAGCGTGGGCGTCCAGGTGGTGCCGCTCTGCGCGAACAAGCCGATGGCATCCTTGTACATCGGCGCGATCGGCAGCGTGTGCTCGATGCCGGCGTAGCCGTCCATGGCCTCGGTCATGTTCTTCTTGAAATCGAGGCCACCTTCGAGCGTGGGGGTGATGCGCTGCGCCTGCGCCGCCATCGCGATCCACTGGCGCTGGCGACGGTCGCCGGCCATGTACTGCTTGATGGTCTGCGTCTGGTAGAACTCCGAGTAGCGGCGCATCACGTCCTTCGCATCCTCGGCGCTGGTGATGTCGTCCTGCACGAAGATGCCGGGGCCGGTGGCGTAGATGCGCGGGCCGATGATCTGGCCGGCGTCCACCGCGTCACCGTACGACACCACGTCGGCGGTGGAGGTCTGCGGATCGCGGGTCGTGGTGACGCCGTAGGCCAGGTTGGCCGTGTACATGTACGGCTGCGGCGAGTGCACGCCCCACTGCGGCCACATGTGCGCGTGGATGTCCATCAGGCCGGGCATGATCGTCTTGCCTGCCACGTCGATGATCTTCGCGCCGGCGGGTACGGTGACGGTGCCCTGCTCACCGACGGCGACGATGCGGTTGCCCGTCACCACCACGTCGCCCTTCGCGATCACGGCATCGCCCTTCATGGTGATGATACGTGCGCCGCGCAGCACGACGCTGCCGGTCGGCCGGTCCTTCGGCGCAGTGATGGTGACGTCGATGCGTGCCGCGTCATACACCGGCTTGTTGGCAGCACCCGCGGCACCACCGGCACCGCCTGCGGTGCGCGTCGGCGGTGCCTTGGCGGCGGAATCGGCCGCCAGCGAGTCCGCGCGCGCGAGGTCGTACTGGAAGAAGGCGCGACCCATCGAGTAGAAGACGTTCTTCGAATCGGCGCTCCAGCCCATGAAGTCACCGCCGATGCGCGACAGGCGACGGAACGGCAAGGCGCCACCGGTGGGTTGCTGCACCAACACCGATGGGGTGACGCCACCGGTCATCGGCAGTGGCACCACAAAGAGGCGGTTGTCCACCGATGCCAGCACGCGATTGCCATCGGGCGACGCGAGCAGCTCGGCGGCCTGACGCGGTTGCGCATTCGGGCCGCCGCCGGGTGCCAGATAGCCGGTGACCTTGAGGTGCGCGGTGCGGTCGGTGCCGTCCCAGCGCAACGACACGAGGCCATCGGCCGGCTCGTAGATCCAGATGCGCGAGGTATCGGCGGTGAAGTGCGGACGGCCGGCATTGGTGAGCGAAGTGATGAACTGCGGTGCGCCGCCGGTGGCTGGAATCCAGACCAGGTCCGTCAGCACCAGGCTGGGGTTGATCTCGTCGTTGATGATCGCGCGCTGAGTGCGTGGCGCACGGTGGGCGACGATGCGCGCACCGGTGGGTGCATACGCGATCTCGTCGTAGTAGGCGGTCTGCGTGGTGAGCTTCTGCGGTGAGCCGCCAGCGGCCGGGATGCGCCAGATGTCGCCGCCATCCTCGTTCCAGCTGACGTAGGCGATGTAGCGACCATCGGGTGACCAGACCGGAGCGTGCTCGCCATCGGTGGCGCTGGTCAGCCGCCGCGGCGTGCCGCTGGGCAGGTCCATGATCCAGAGATGGTCGAGCGCCGAGAAGGTGAGGCGCTTGCCATCGGGCGAGGGGCGCGCACCGCGAATCTGGCGTACCGTGAGCACCGAGTCATTCACGGGATATTCGAACGTCACCAGGTCGCCGATCAGCTGATCCACCTGTGCGGTGAACGGGATCTGCACCTGCTTGCCCGACGCGACGTCGAGATTCCAGATGTGGCCGTGGTGCGCGAGGATGATCGCCTTCGAGTCGGGCGTCCACGAGTAGCCGGGAAGCAGGTCACGCGACCCGCGCGACTCGATGTCGTCGCGCTGGATGTCGTTGCTGAGCCAGCGTTCGTCACCCGAGGCAAGGTCTCGCAGCTTGAGGCCCGTGACCGCCATCTGTCGTGACGCGTAGGCGAGCCACTTGCCGTCGGGCGAGACGGCCGGCCGGAAGGCGTTGCCGAGGTTGAGCGTGCGGGTGGCCAGACGACCCGTCTTGCGGTCGTACATCACCACCTGCGTGGTGCCCATCATCTGGTTGTAGCCGGCGGCGCCGGTGCGTGCGCCGGCGTACACGTAGCGACCGTCGGGCGAGACCGAGGCACCCATGAAGTTGGTGGGCTGCGGTCCACCGCCGCCGGCGCCCGGTGCAGGCGGCGGCGCGACGCCGGTCATGCGCAGGCCGTTGCCACCACCCACGCTGTAGAGCCAGAGGTCATTGCTCTTCGACACCACCACGTACTGACCGTCCGGCGTGAAGTCGGGCGAGATGAAGGCCTGGTTGAAACCGCGCGTCAGTGGGCGCACACGCGTGCCGGCCGGATCCACCAGCCAGAGATTCTCGCTCCCCGAGCGATCGCTGACGAACACGATCGACTTGCCGTCGGGCGCGAATCGCGGCTGGCCGTCGAAGCCCGAACCGCTGGTGATGCGGGTGGCAGCGCCGCCGGTGACGGGGATCGTGTACAGGTCCCCGAGCAGGTCGAAGACGATGGTGCGGCCGTCGGGCGACAGGTCAAGCGACATCCACGTCCCTTCATCGGTGCTGAACTTCAGTGCCCGCGTGGGGATCAGCGGCAGGTCGGACTCGGGTGCGGTGCGCCGCACGGTGTCCGGGGTGCCCTGCGCACCGGCGGTGCCGGCAAGGGCGACGAGCGAGAAGGCCAGCGCCTGCCGAACCAGTGCTGCACACGACATTACGACTCCGAGGGTGATGGGCCGGTGTCGAGATTGCATGCCGGACATGCCGCTGGCAAGCGGCGCGTCACATCGCGCTGGCCTGTTTCACGATCGTCGCCGTCACCGACAACTGCCCGACGTGTCGCATGCCATGTTCGGCGCCGTGCACCAGGCAGCCGATCACGGTGGATGGCAGCTTCGCGCGACCCACGGCGCGAACGTCGCCGAGGTTGGCGGGATCGGTGGCACGCAGCTCCGTCAGCGCGGCTTGCACCTGCGTCTCGAGTGCCGCCAGCAGGGCCGGGACATCCTCGAGCGTCACGGCATCACCTTCGCCGCGCAGCAAGACGAACTGTGCGTCGGTGAGCGCATCGCCGCGTGCGTACGCAAAGAGTCGATCGAGCACGCCGGTGATGTGCCGCACGTGGAACGCGATCGATGCCACGCCGGCAGGACGGGCGTTCCACTGGGCAGCATCCAGCCCCGCGACCAGTTGCGGCACACTCTCGCTGATCTGCAGGACCATGTGCGCGACCGGTTGCAGCATGGCCGGCACACCGTCGATCGGACCACGTTGCCACCATTCCGTGCTGGCCATCGGTCTCGCTCCCGTGTCGTCGGTGTGCCTGCGATTTTAATCGCCGAACGCAACACGGGGCCGGCTGCCTTTCGGCAACCGACCCCGCATACTCCCACCCAGGAGGTTGCGTGGACTCCCCTCCACGCACCGTGTATTACCGCCGATATCCGGCGGTGTTCCGCGTGCCATCCACACAGGTGGGCCACGTGCCAGGCGTGCCGCTGGGGCCGGCTGGCAGCGGGTCCACTTTCTGGCGTCGCATGAACACCGGATCCTGGTCGGCGAGATATATCATCATCGCGACCAGCGTCGCGTTCTGCTTCAGGTCATCGACGATGATCTTGTCGTACGTGTCACGATTGGTGTGCCAGGTGGTGGAACCGTAGTCCCAGCCCAGCGCACCGAAACTGAAGCCCGGCGCACCCGCGCACACGAAGCTCACGTGATCAGTGCCACCGGTGCCCGGCAACCCGACGCCGCTGTACCGGATCCACTGCGTGAAGTCACTCGGCAACTGCGACAGGTAGCTGCGCAGCACCGTGTCGGCGCTCACCAGGCCACTGGCGTTCAGGCCCACGATGCGGCCGGTGCCGTTGTCCTGGTTGAACAATGCGTGCAGCCCGCTCACCACCTCGGGATGATCCTTCACGAACGAGCGCGAGCCGTTGAGCCCCTGTTCCTCACCGGCCCAGTGCCCGGCGAGGATGGTGCGCTTCGGCTTGTAGCCGATGCTCTTCAGGATGCGCATCGCCTCCAGCATCATCACGGTGCCGGTGGCGTTGTCGGTGGCGCCGCTGGACGCCTCCCACGAATCCATGTGCGCCGACAACATCACGTATTCCGGCTTGCGCCCGCTGCCCTTGATCTCGGCCAGCGTGTTGCTCACCGGCTGCTCGCCAAGGAACTCGGCATCGATCTGCACGCGCAGCTTCGGGCCCTGATTGTTGCTGGCGAGACGGTACACCAGGCCGTAGTCCTCACAACTCAGGTCGAACGTCGGCACCTGCTGGCGCGGAGAGCCGAAGATCTTGTTGATGCCCGGATAATTCGACCACCCGAAGGTCACCACGCCCGCGGCACCGTAGACTTTCAGGCTGTCCTGCAGGCCGGCGGCGGTGACGTTGCGGTTGTTGAAGCTGATGCGGATCGAGTCCTGCGCGGCACGCATCGAGGTCATGGTGGCGAGCGTGGCGAATTCCGCCATCTGCTGCGGGCTCCGGCAGGTGATGTTCGGCGCGCTGATCATCACGTACTTGCCACGCGTGGCCATCAACCAGCTGTGTGCCGCGTCGGGCGTGTCGAACTGCGGCAGCACGACCACGTCACCGGTGACGGCGCCGTTGGTGGCCGGGCTCCACGCCAGCATGTGCGCCTCGAGGGTCCGCGTCCGCGGCGCGACGAGGTCCACGTGCGTGACGCCACGCTTGAACGAACTCCAGGTGCCCCACTGCTCCTTGCGGGCGGGGATGCCCCACTCGGTGTACTTCTTCACCAGCCAGTCACCCGCCGCCACGAAGCCGGGGGAGCCGGTGAGTCGCGGGCCGATGGAGTCAGTGAGCACCTGCGCCAGCGCGCCGGCCTGCGAGCGTTGCATCCCTTCTTCCATGATGCGCAGCAGCGTGGGATCGGTGACCGGGGTCCGCCGCACCCAGGCCGGCCACTGGTCG
This sequence comes from Gemmatimonadaceae bacterium, assembly GCA_031369265.1. Lineage (GTDB taxonomy): Bacteria > Gemmatimonadota > Gemmatimonadetes > Gemmatimonadales > Gemmatimonadaceae > JACMLX01. The sequence continues at coordinate 18,581 of JANMON010000011.1, forward strand.
GCGGCGATGGGGCGGGCCATCGCATTCGGCACCACCGGCGTCTCGGTGGGGCGCTGGGCAGAGAGCAGCGCCGGCAGCATGGCACACGCGGCGAGGGACAATCGGCGAACGGACAGGGTCATGCAGCAAGTCTCTCGGAGGATGAAGTCGGTCGGCTGATGGCAGATACGATACTCCGTCGCAGGTCGTTACCGGGATCGCACGATCATTACCGTCATCAGCCGTGGATTCAGAGCTCGATTTCGGCGCCGAGTTCGCAGACCCGATTCGGTGGCAGCCGGAAGACTTTGGTCGCGCGCCGCGCATTGCGGGACAGCAGCGCGAAGAGACGTTCGCGCCAGAGTGCCATTCCCGGGCGATCGGTGGCGAGCAGCGTCTCGCGGCCAAGGAAGAAGCTGGTGGTGTCAATGTCGATGTCGAGGCCTGCGCCGCGGAGCTGGTCGAGCACGGCAGGTACCTCGGCATCCTCGGCGAAGCCGTGACGAGACACGACCCGGTACAGGCCGGGCGACGGCGCCGCCATCGTCAGGCGCTCCGCGTCGGAGACGTATGCCGTGCCCTCGGTGCGAAGGGCGAGCAGCACCAGGCGTTCGTGCAGCACCTTGTTGTGCCGCAGGTTCTGTAGCAGGGCATGCGGCACCACGTCGACATTGCGCACCAGGTACACGGCAGTGCCGGGCACGCGCATCGGTGGTGCCGTCGCGAGGTCGTCCACCAACTGCGCCATCGACATGGTTCGCTCGGCGATGCGCGCGGCGAGGATGCTTCGTCCGGTGCTCCACGTCGTCATCACGGTGAACACGGCGGCGGCGATGAGAAGCGGGAACCAGCCGCCGCTGGGGATCTTGAGCAGGCTCGCGCCCCAGAACCCCAGATCGACGACGAGGAACACGGTGGCCAGCGCGGCGACGGCGGGCAGGCTCCACCGCCAGCGTACACGTGCCACCACTGCGAACAGGATCGTGGTGAAGACCATGTCGGTGGTCACGGCGACACCGTATGCCGCTGCCAGACGGCTCGACGAGCCGAACCCGACGACCAATCCGATACACGCGACCATCAGCAGCCAGTTCAGCCCCGGGATGTAAATCTGCCCGATCTGCGTATCGGAGGTGTGGTCGATGGCCATGCGCGGCAGGTATCCGAGCTGCACGGCCTGTCGGGTGAGAGAGAAGGCACCGGAGATCACCGCCTGCGAGGCGATCACCGTGGCCAGCGTCGTGAGCACGACGAGCGGCAGCGTGGCCCAGGCCGGGGCGAGATGAAAGAAGGGATGCTCGGCGGCCGACGGATCGCGGAGCACGAGCGCACCTTGACCGAAGTAGTTGAGCATCAGCGCCGGCAGCACGAAGCCGAACCACGACACCCGGATCGGCTTCACGCCGAAGTGGCCCATGTCGGCGTACAGCGCCTCTCCACCCGTGACGACGAGGAACACCGAGCCGAGTACGACGAATCCCTGGAAACCATTGTCGATGAAGAACCGCACGCCGTACAGCGGATTGATGGCCGCGAGCACTGATGGGTTCTGCGCCAGTTGCATGGCGCCGAGCACACCGAGCGTGCTGAACCAGAGCAACATGACGGGGCCGAAGATGGCGCCGATCTTCGCTGTGCCGCGGCTCTGCACGGCGAAGATTCCGATCAGGATCGTGATCGTGATCGGGATCACGTACGGTGTGAACACCGGCGTGACGACCTCCAGGCCCTCGATTGCGCTCAGCACCGAAATGGCCGGCGTGATCATGCTGTCGCCGTACAGCAGCGACGCGCCGAACAGGCCGACGAGGACAAGCACGCGTGAGCGGAGTCGCGCCGTCGGTGAGGCCGGCGTCACCAGCGCCGTCAGTGCGATCATGCCACCTTCACCGCAGTTGTCGGCGCGCATCACGAACATCAGGTACTTGCCCGAGATGACGATGATCAGCGCCCAGAAGATCAGCGACAGCAGACCGTACACGTTGGCCGCGGTGGCGACGACACCGTGCGTCCCGTGCAGCGACTCGCGAAGGGCGTAGATCGGGCTGGTGCCGATGTCACCGTAGACGACACCGAGTGCAGCCAGCGACAGTGCAGCGAGCGGGCTGGCGCCGTGCGGAGGTGCAGCTGCGGCCGCCGGCGTGGGTTCGGCGGCTGCCTCGTCATGCGGCGTGCCAGATGTCGGCAGCGCGCCGTGCGCGCTCACGATCCCCTCGTCATCAATCATCCTGTCGAAAGTGGTCAGGCTGTCGCCTCGACCGGCGGTGAATGCAGCTTGTTCCCAACACCAGGTCAGGGCGGCATCCTAGCGCCGCTCGCACTGGTGCTCCAGCGCGAACATGGCCCGGGCGGTACGCGCTGTTGCGCGATGCCTCGGCACCGCGGTGTGCGAGATGGGGAACGCAAGGCGGGCCGCCTCCCCGAAGGAAGACGACCCGGACCTCGCGCGGCGGAGCGCTCGGGATCGCTCGCACACGCGCCTGCTAGCGGCGCGACATCGCGCCAATGGGTGCACGTCCCGCGGTCCGCCCGGGGCGCGTCCAGAGGGGTCGGGACGCGATCGGCGCTCGGACGTGCGCTGTGTTGCGTGGTGGTACTCGAGGAACGTCGTATCGTGCTGTCTGACGTCCTCATCCATGGCACGGCAGGTGCCAGACTCGACCATATGATGTCGGTTGCCAGAGCAGCGATGCCGCGGTGCGCGCGTAAGCTGCGACAGCACAACGAGATGGGCCGTTGCGAAGTCGGCGATTGACGAGGCGATGCTCAATCGTCCAAGCGATCTGAGGCGCTGGCACAACGATTGAATCGTGGCGTGGCCGCAACTGTCGGGCTCGGTTATGTGGCGCGGGTGCGGCGCGCGTGCTCGTCAGCGCGACAAACGCTACTGCGTCTACAATCGCGGGCTCAAACCATCCGCCAGCGAACTGCGATACGCCCGCCACGCGGGCACCAGCCCGACCAGCACACCAGCAGTCAGCACCACGCCGATGTAGATCCACTCCAGCGCCCCCGGCGCCTGCACCGCGATGTGCACGCCGGTGCGTGCCTCGATCGCGCCCTGCGCCAGCGCGAATCCGCCCATCGTCAGCGCCACGCCGACGGCGCAGCCGAGGAGCGTGAGCAGCCCGCTCTCCAGCACCAGCAGCGAGACGATCATCCCGGGTCGCGCACCAACGGCTCGCAGCACCGCCATTTCGCGACGCCGCGCCTCGAGTGACGAGTAGAGCGCCACCAGCATGCCGATCAAGCCGACGACGATGGTCAGCGCGCCGACCAGCCGCAGCCCGCCTTCCACGGTGCCGAGCGTGCGCCACAATTCGGCCAGCGTGACGCCGGGGATCACCGCCGTCAGCGGCTCGGCCTTGAACTGGTTGATCTCGCGCTGCAGGCGCAGCGTCTCGAACCGTGTCCTGGTGCCGACGAGGAAGGCGCTCAGCGCACGCGGTTCATCCTGAAAGATGTTCACTGGCGCGACGTAGGCGGCGCCGGGCATCGCGGCCGGCGGTGGCTCGGCGCCCGGCATGGCAGGTGGCGCGTCAGCGCCGGGCATCGCACCGATGCCGCCGCCAGCCTCGCCCGCCCCGGCCTCGTGCATCGCCTCGATCCCGTCCAGCGTCACGAACAGCGCGCGATCGAGTGGCGTGAAGGTTGGCTTCAGGATGCCGACCACCGTGAACGGATGCGTCTCGTGGTCACCGAGTCCCGCCACCGCATTCAGGCCATGCCCCACGGTCACCGTGCTGTCCAATGCGTAGCCGAGCTTCGACGCCACTTCACTGCCCAATACCACGTCGTGATCCGTCGCGATCACCTTCCCCTGCGCGAATTCCAGTCGCCCGGCGCTGCGGTAGCGCCAGTGATCGAACAACGCCGGTGTGGTGCCGATGACGCGAAAACCGCGATGTGAATCGCCGATTGCCAGCGGTACCGTCCATCGGATCGCGGGATGTTTCGCCCACTGTTGGTACACGGCATACGGCACACTGCCCGTCGGCGAGCCGATGCCGAACACGGCCCCGAGCAGCAGCTGCAGTGTGCCACCGCGTGCGCCGACCACCAGGTCGGTGCCCTTGATGGTGCCGGTGAAGCTTTCGCGCATGCCGCGACGCGCCTGTTCCACGCCGAGCAGCAGCGTGATGCTGAGTGCCACCGCCGCGACGGTGAGGATCGACGTGACCGGGCGATTGCGCAGCGAACGCCAGGCGAGGGCGAGCAACAGGTTCATGCGGCGTCCATGCGGGCCGAGCGGTTCAGCTGCGGCAGCGACAGCTGTGTGTCGAAGCGTGCACCGAGTGACGCGTCGTGGCTGACGAAAAGCAATGTGGCGTTGGCCCGCGCCACGCTGGCGGCGAGTAGCGCGAGGAAGGCATCCCGTCGGTCGGTGTCGAGCGACGAGGTGGGTTCGTCGCAGATCACCAGTTCCGGTGCCGCCAGCAACGCGCGCGCCGCGGCCACACGCTGCTGTTGTCCCACGCTGAGCGCGGTGGACTGCTGGTGCAGCAGGTCCGCGATGTCCAGTTGCGCCGCCACGTCGCGGATCGCCGCATCCATGCTGGTGCCGCCGAGTCGTGCGCGTCGGCGTGCATCGAGCCGGCAGGGGAGCGCGATGTTGTCGTACGCGCTGAGATACGGGATCAGGTTGAACTGCTGGAACACGTAGCCGACATGTTCGGCGCGGAAGGCGTCGCGCTGGCTGCCACTCATCGTCACCAGGTCGCGTCCAAGCACGCGCACCTGCCCCGTGGTGGCGTGCAGCACACCCGCGAGGATGCCCAGCAACGTGGTCTTGCCGCAGCCGGACGGGCCATGCAGGAAGACGCGGGCGCCGCGTTCGATCTCGAGCGACGGCAGGTCGAGCACACGGGGCCCGGTGCCGTAGGCGAACTGCAGTCCGTGGATCGCGATCGCGGGGCCGGGAATCCCCGGCGCCGTCACTTCTTCACGTACGGCGAGACCTTCAGGCCCTTGATGGTGAATCCGGCGGTGCCGTAGAGGCTTTCGACCAGGTCGATGCCGAGCGTACCCTCGAGCCAGATGGCCTCGAACAGGTCCAGCCGCACCTTCTTCCGGCCATCCATCTCCACCAGCACCATCTGGTTGGGCGGCGGCGGCGGGGTGTGCACGCAGGCGCCGTAGTACGGCACCAGCAGGAACTCCGCATCCTCCTGGCTGGCATCGTCGAGCGGGACCACGTAGCCCGCGATCCGCACCACCTGTCCGCTCAGCGCCTTGAGCGCCGGCAGCACGGCGCCCGTCTGCGGGTTCATGCCGCCCAGCGTGCGCCAGTCGATCACCACCGGGTCCGCCACGGTGCCCGAACCGGTGGCCGTGATCCCGGTCAGGATCGAGGGCGTGGCGCTGGCCCACGGGTTTCCGACGGGGGCCGAGAGGGCGAGGGTGGCGGCGAGGGCGAGGTGGGTCAGCGGCATGAGACTGGTGGCAGGGGCAGGACGTGACCGGAGGGCTGCAATATCGCGCGACTCGGTTCTACCCCGCGAGTACGGAATGCTCCCGACCTCCGCTGGGTGTCAGTCGGGCCGCCGGCGGGGCAAACGCCTGACGCCCACTCATTGCCAGTTCAGGAAGTCCAGTCGAGACCGGTGCGTCGTAAGTCCATGGAGAACGCAGGGATCGCCCCTGCGCCGACAGCGGCCACGACTGTGACCAAACGGACAGTCGGCGGTCTACCGCAGAGATAAGGGTCGCCCAACCCACCCTATGGGCGATCGCGTCAGCCTGCCCCCGTCCTGCATGGCATCGATCCAGCTCCCCACGCCCGTCTTCCTGACTGCCCAGCGATTGAACACGCTCGAGCCCCGTGCGCGGCTCTCGGCGCGTGGGGCGATCCTGTATGCGCTCGGCTATGCGGCGATGATGCTGTTCGACGCCCCGAACATCCTGTTGCACGTGATGTTGGTGCCGCCCTGCCTGGTGGCGGCCTGGTTTGCCAGCGAGGCGGTACGACGGACGGCGGATCGACGGACCCGGTTCGCGTGGCGGATGGTGTGGATGGCGTTGGTGATCCAGGCCATCGGCGACGGTGCCTGGACCTACTTCGAGATTGCCGGGCGGACCACGATGTGGGACCGCCTCAGTCACCTGCCGCAGCTGCTGATCGCGCCACTCTGGCTGCTGGCGGTGCTGACGTTCCCGCGCGGCCGACGGTCGCGCGCCGACGCGATCCGCTTCACGCTCGACACGCTGACGGTGGTTTCGGCGGCGGCGATGGTGGTCTGGCATTTCGTCCTCAGCCCGATGTTCAACGGGACGACGTCAGAGGACACGATCACGATCTACACGATTTACGCGGGCCTCGACCTGATGACACTGGTCGCCGCGGCATCGATGCTGCTGCAGGATCCGGGCGGCACGTTGCGGCGCAGCTCGTGGTGGATTGCGACCGGCCTGATGGTGTGTGCGATCGCCAACACGATGTGGAGTGGGCTGAACCTGCTCTATCCGCCGACAGTGGCGCAGGTCACCGACGTGCTGCGCATCGGCGGCTACCTGATGATCGGCCTTGGCACCTGCGTCGGCTGGGCGGATGCGCGCGGCCTGGTGCCGCAGGGCCGCGCGGTGCAGCTGCGCGCCCGCTTCAGCATCGTGCCCTACGTCTCGGTGGCACTCGGCTACGGCCTCCTGTTCTTCATGGCGCTGCGCGAGTCGTATCGCATCACTGACCTGGTGGTCGGTGCGATGGTGTTGACGGTGCTGGTGATGGCCCGCCAGCTGACGGCCGTGCGCGAGAACATGCGCCTGCACATCGAGCAGACGGCGAAGGAAACCGAGGCGCGATTCCGGTCGCTGGTGCAGCACTCCTCGGACGTGTTCGCGATCCTCGATCCACTGGGCATCATCCGCTACGTGAGCCCGGCCGCGGAGCGCGTGTTCGGCAGCTCGGCCGATCGCATGATCAACCGCACGCTGGCGGAGCTGGTGCACGAGGCCGACCGCGGCGCCTACGAAGCACACTTCTCCGCGTCGCTGATGGGCAGCTCGTCCACCAGCCACATCGGCTGCCGCATGATGCGCACCACCGGCGAGTGGATGCGCACCGAGACGGTGGCCACCAACCTGCTGGCCGACGCCAGCGTGAACGGCATCGTGCTCACGATCCGCGACGTCACCGAACGGGTGACCCTCGAGGAGCACCTGCGCCATCAGGCACTCCACGATCCGCTGACGGGACTGGGCAACCGCGCGCTGTTCCAGGATCGCGTGGCGCACGCGCTGGCGCGCGCCGAACGCTCGAACGATGAAGTGGCGGTGATCTTCCTCGACCTCGACAACTTCAAGGAAATCAACGACTCGCTCGGCCACGCCGCCGGTGACGCGGTGCTGGTGCAGACGGCCAATCGCCTGCGCACCTGTCTTCGCGACAGCGACACGGCGGCACGCTTCGGTGGTGACGAGTTCGCGCTGCTGCTGGAGCAGACACGCGGCGAGGGTGAGGTGATGGACGTGGCCGACCGCATTTCGGCGGCGCTCTCGCGCCCCCTGCAGGTGGAAGGCAAGGACGCCGACCTGAACGCGTCCATCGGCATCGCGCGTGCGCAGCCGAGCCAGTCGGCCGACGAAGTCCTGCGCAACGCCGACGTCGCCATGTATCACGCCAAGGCCCGCGGCAAGGCCTGTGCGGTGCTGTACGAGAGTGGCATGCACGCCGCCGTGCTCGATCGCATCGAGCTGCAGGCCGACCTGCGCAAGGCGATCGAGCGCGGCGAACTGTCGCTGGTCTACCAGCCGATCGTGGAGCTGGGCACGCAGCAGATCATCGGTGCCGAAGCGCTGGTGCGCTGGAACCACCCGTACCGCGGGCTGGTGTCGCCGGTGGATTTCATTCCGCTGGCCGAGGAGACGGGCCTGATCGTGGAAATCGGCGAGTGGGTGCTGCGCACTGCCGCGACCGACGCCGCCGGCTGGCCGGTGCCACCGGGCGCACAACCGGTCACGATCACGGTGAACCTCTCGGCGCGACAGATGGTGGATGGCAACTTCATCGACATCGTCAAGAACACGCTGGAGACCACCGGCCTGCATTCCGACCGCCTGGTGCTCGAGCTGACGGAGAGCATGCTGGTGGGCCGCAGCACCGACACCCTCGGCCTGCTGCACCGCATCCGCGCGCTTGGCGTGCGCATCGCGATCGACGACTTCGGCACCGGCTACTCCTCGCTCGGTTACCTGTCGCAGTATCCGCTCGACGTGCTGAAGATCGATCGCAGCTTCGTGCAGGGCATGGACAAGGGCCCCAACGGTCGTGCACTGGCCTCGGCGGTGGTGGCGCTGGGTCGTTCACTGAAGCTGAAGGTGGTGGCGGAAGGCATCGAGCGCGCCGAGCAGGAATGGGACCTGCGCAACCTGGGCTGCGATTACGGTCAGGGTTACCTGTATTCGCGCCCGATCTCGAACTACCAGCTGGCGACTCTGCTGGAGATTGGCGACCTGGGTGCGCCGCGTCCCGCCGAGAAGAAGCCGGCCAGCGCCGGCCCCCTGCTCCCGAAGCGCAGCGCCCTCACCACGCCACTGGCGATGGCCGCCGTACATGCCGCACACCAGCCGGTAAACGCCTCGATCGTGCAGTCCACCACGGCGTCATTGGACGCGATCCAGCCCGACATCCCCGGCGCCATCGCGGTCGAGCGCACTCCGGTCACCGCGACGCCGAAGCCAGACTGAATTCCGCGCGACGAACCGCGGACGGCGAACGGCAACTGCCTCCACTCAGCGCGACTTCGCGGTGAGCACGGGGATGAGTTGCGACGCGAGCGTGGTCACGGCTTCGCGGCCGGCGCGGCGGGCGATGGCGACGAGGGAGCCGAGGGTGGCACCGATGGCGGTGGCCACGTCGGGCTGACCGCCCAGTGGTTCGCCGAGTGACGAGAGAATCTCGCGGCGGAGGCGCAGCACGATCGGGGTCGCGAAACGAATCGCGTTGAAGCGGGGATCGTAGCGCACGCCCAGGCCCTCGATCAGCGCTGCGGTGCGCGCGAAGTAGACCATGTCGCCCGGCAGCAGCACCGGGAAATCGTACAGCGTGGCCATCACATCCTCGGCCAGGCGCGTGACACGTTCGATGCGCTCCACGGCGGTGGTCCGTTCGTTGGCGAGCTCGATCAGCTGCGCGGCCAGCGTCACGATGGTGGCGCGATCGGCGCCCGGCTCGATGAGGCCGAGGGCGTAGAAGCCGTCCACCACCTTCTCCACGTCGCCACGGATGGAGGCGAACACCGTCTGCACCAGCGTGCGGCGCGTTTCGACCGGGACCTGCACCACCATGCCGAAGTCCAGCAGCGTGAGACGGCCCTGCGTATCCACGAAGACGTTGCCGGGGTGCGGATCGGCGTGAAAGAGGCCGTCCACCATCATCATCTGCACGTAGAGCTCCATCACCGCGCGCAGCACGTCGTCGGCCTGCACGCGGCCGCTGCTGATCCAGTCGCCCAGCTGGTCCACCCGGCGGCCGTCGATGTATTCCAGCACCAGGGCGCGTTGGCGGGTGTAGGCATCGAGCACTTCGGGAATGCGGATGGCGGGGTTGCCGGCGAAATTCTTCCG
>JANMON010000067.1:0-2942 GCA_031369265.1 Gemmatimonadaceae bacterium
CGGCTTCCGCCTGCCGCGCGCGCTGGACCACCGGCCGCGGAGGTTCGCCGAGTTCCTCGCCATGACGCCGCGCGCCGTCTTCGTCTCGGCGACGCCGGGTGAATTGGTGCTCCGGCTCTCGGAGGGCGTCGTCGTCGAGCAGATCATTCGTCCCACGGGGCTGATCGATCCGGTGATCGAGGTCCGGTCGGTGCGCGGGCAGGTGGACGACCTGCTGCACGAGATCCGCATCCGCGAACGGAAGGACGAGCGCGTGCTGGTGACGGTGCTGACGAAGCGGATGGCCGAGGATCTCACCGACTACCTGCAGCAGGTGGGCGTGCGTGTGCGCTACATGCATGCGGACATCGATGCCATCGAACGGATGGAGATCGTGCGTGGACTGCGTCTCGGCGAGTTCGACGTGCTGATCGGCATCAACCTGCTGCGCGAAGGCCTCGACATGCCGGAGGTGTCGCTGGTGGCGATCCTCGATGCCGACACCGAAGGATTCCTGCGCAGTGATCGGTCCCTGATCCAGACGGTGGGTCGTGCGGCGCGACATCTCGAGGGTCGTGCGATCCTGTATGCGAACCGGATCACCGACTCGATGCAGCGCTGCATCGACGAGACCGACCGGCGCCGCACGATCCAGGTCGCCCACAACCTCGCCAACGGCATCACGCCGAGGGGCGTGCGGAAGAGCATCGAACAGGTGCGCTTCAGCACTCGCGTGGCCGACGCGCGGATGGAGGAAGGCGAGGAAGTGGATTCCGCACCACTCGCCGAGTACGGCCAGAAGAAGGTGGCCGAACCCGCCGGTGGCTACAACGCGGCCGACATCCCGGCGATGATCGCGCAGCTGGAGAAGGAGATGCAGGTGGCGGCCAAGGAACTCGACTTCGAGGCCGCGGCTCGCCTGCGCGACCAGTTGTTCGAGTTGCGTGTGCGCTCGGGTGATACGGCGGGTGCACGTACTGGCATGTCGTCACTGGCGGCGGACAGCGGGGCGAAGTCGGCGCGTGGCGGACGCGGTGGTCGCGGTGGGCGGAAACAGCGTGGCCGCTGACCTGCGCGTGCGGACGCAGCGGTTGTCGCTGGCGGCGCTGGAGGCTCGCGGTGTCGAGATCGGGGCGTCGCTCACGGCGCCGGCACTGGTCACGCTGGCCGGGGATCTCGGGGCGGGGAAGACCACGCTGGTGCAGGCAATCTGTCGCGGGCTTGGCGTGACCTCCCCGGTCACCAGTCCGACGTTCGCGCTGATTCACGAATACGCCGGAACAGGTGCACGCGTCGTGCACTGCGATCTGTATCGCCTCGGGACCCCGCGCGACGTGGCCGCACTGGGCCTCGACGAAATGCTGGCGGAGCGCGACGTGATCATGCTGGTGGAGTGGCCCGAGCGTGCCGGCGCCGCACTCGGCGCGCCGACGCTGGCGGTGTCGCTGGGCCACGTGGCCGACGATGCCACGGTACGCGAGTGCACCGAATCGTGGGCGGCATGACACCCTCGCTGCTGCTGGCCATCGATGCCAGTGCGGGACCGGCCTCGGTGGCCCTGTTCCGCGAAGGCAACCTGCTCGGCGCACGTCGCATCGATCGCACCGGCTCGGCCGAGCTGCTGGCGCCGACCGTCGCCGAGTTGCTGCGAGCGCACGGGCTGCTGCCATCGGCGCTGAGCGACATTGCGGTCGGCGCAGGTCCGGGCAGTTTCACCGGGTTGCGCGTGGCGGCCGCGCTGGCGAAGGGGCTGGCGCGCGGTGGCAACGCCACGTTGCACGCCGTGCCATCGCTGCCGCTGATCGCCGCGGCGGATGACGACGCGCAGCCGGGCACATGGCTCTGCGTCCTGGATGCGTTGCGCGGTGAATGGTTCGTGCAGCAGGTATCGCTGCGCGACGATCGCACGTGGCAGGTGGATGGGGCGGTCGAGCGGCGTCCCGTGCAGGTAGTGCGTGATCGCGCACTGGCCGTTGGTGCCACCATCGTCGGCCCGCCGATCGACGTCGCGCAGCAGCCCGACGCGCGCGGTGCGCTGCGCATCGGCATCGTGCCGGTGGCGCGTGACACGTGGGAGCCCGACTACGGACGGCTGGCGGAAGCGCAGGTGGTGTGGGAAGCGGCCAACGCGCGGGCACTGCCGTCGTCGTGAGCACGATCGTCATGCGTGCCGCCACGCTGCACGACCTGCCTTCGATCCTGCGCATCGAGCGACTGGTCTTCTCGGATCCCTGGTCGCCGGACTCCTTCGCGCCGGAATTCACCGACGAATACACCTTCTTTCGTGTGGCCGAGGTGGATGGCGAGGTGGTCGGGTACGTGATCGCGCGCATCGTCGCACGACAGGGTGAGATCGCGAACATCGCGGTCGATCCGGCACGACAGGGCGCCGGGATCGGCGGTCGGTTGCTGGATGCCGCGGTGGAGGCGGCGGAAGCGGCCGTCTGTGAAGCCGTGTGGCTCGAGGTCCGGGTGTCGAACGACCCGGCGCGCCGGTTGTACGCCAGCCGTCGCTTCGAACCGATCGGCCGACGGAAGGGGTATTACCGCCTGCCGGTGGAGGACGCGCTGGTGTTGCGGCGCAGCCCGGCAGCGGTGCAATCGAGTGCGTAAATTCGATGATCGATGCAGTAATTTCGAGCACGGCAGCGGGGCGCCACCCTGTACCGTCGTTCCGACCGGCGCCGCATGCGTCGTGTCACGCCAGCCCCACCGTCCTTTCTGGAGACGATGCCGATGTCACGCAGCTTGAACAAGGTCATGTTGATGGGGAATCTCGGGAACGATCCCGAGGTCCGCTCCACCGCCGGCGGCGGCAAGGTCGCCAGCTTCTCGCTGGCCACCTCCCGTACCTGGAACGACCAGTCCGGCAACAAGCAGGAGAAGACCGAATGGCATAAGTGCATCGCCTGGAACCAGGGGACGCAGAAGCTGGCCGACGTGGTCGAGAACTACTGCAAGAA
>JANMON010000073.1:0-11619 GCA_031369265.1 Gemmatimonadaceae bacterium
ACGCGTGATACATCACACGGTTGCGAGCGGTTGGGCGAGTCGCCAGACTCCGGATCGCACACCGAAAGACTCGGATCCCCCCGCACTTCCCCCGAGGCACGTCATGTCGAAGAAAGGCAAGAAGGTCGGCAAGCTGATGAAGGAGTACGGCATGGATGCCGTCGGTATCATCGCGGGAGTCGCTGGTGCCGCCATGGGCTACGGCAGTGCGGATGCTTTTGGTGGCCTCCCTGGCGTCGGCGCCGGCACCATCAGCGCCGTCAAGGACCTGTTCACCGGTCCGACATCCACGCCGAATCCGCTGTTCTGGCTCCACGGGTTCGACGAGGAAGATTCGCCGCTGGTGGATGCGTACCTGCGCCAGCGCACGCTGAAGAAGTTCGGTGGCGCGCTGTTCTCGATCGCCGGCGTGGCCGCCTCGCCGTTCACGATGGGCGTGAACCCCACCGCGATGGGCCGCCATGCGTCATCCGAAGCGGCGACGCTCCTGCACCTCTACAAGCTGGCGGCGCTGAAGAAGAAGTTCAGCCAGAGTGACACCGTCACCGGCTGGATCGACCTGGTGGTGAAGATGAAGATCATGAAGGCGGTGTCTCAGGGCGCGCAGCTCGCGATCAACGCGCTCCCCAGCAGCATTGCGTCCGTGGGTGTGGCCGCCACGGTGCTCGGCACTGGCACGTCCATCGCCACCAAGGTCGCCACCAAGACGATGGGCGGGGCCTGCATGACCGCGGCCTTCCACCTCCACTGGCGCGCCTATCGCGAGCTGAAGATCTCGGGGTCGGGGCGTGGACCGGCGACGCTGATCATCAAGGAGCTCTTCTCGCGCCGGCACTACACGGTGCTCGGCGGGTCGTATGACTACAAGGGCATGATCAAGGAGCCCGGCGGCTGGTTCGCCATCTACGACAAGCTCCTGTTGCTCTAGACCGACGTGCGGCGCGTGGCGGCGGTGCGCTTCCGTTGCCACGCGACCACGCGCACCGCCAGCAGCCCGGCGAACAGCGCGAAGTACACCAACGGCCAGAACGTGTCCTTCTTCACCGCCCACAGATAGTGCGTCGTGGCCGTGATCGCGACGAGGTACGTGAGCCGGTGCAGCTTCTTCCATTGCGCGCCACCGAGCTTCTTCGCCATGACGTTCGGCGACGTGATGGCCAGCGGCACCAGGATCAGCCAGCTCAGCATGCCGATGGTGATGTAGGGCCGCTTCAGGATGCTGGTCCAGATCTCACCAAACCGCAGCTCGAGATCGAGGCCGAAGTAGATCATCATGTGCATGGTCGCGTAGAAGAACACGAACAGCCCCAGCATCCGGCGGTACGTGGCCAGCCACGCCCAGCCCGTGTGCTGGCGCAGCGGCGTTATCGCCAGCGTATACGCCAGGCTGCGCAACGCCAGCGTGCCGGTGTCGATCTCGAGGATCTTCACCACGTCGCCATCGATCTGGCCCGTGACCGTGGCGTACACCAGCCAGATCGCTGGCGCGAGCAGCACCACGAACACCACCGGCTTGAGTGCACGGCCGATGCGCGGGCCCAGCGGACGCGGGCGCGCCGGCGCCTGCACTGCAGCGGTCACGTGCGGCGCCGCGTCAGAAGTTACGACGCAGATCCATGCCCGCGTAGAGCGACGCGACCTCGCTGTACCCGTTGAACATCAGCGTCGGCTTGCGCAGGATGTCACCCAGCTTGCGCTCGCGCGCCTGGCTCCAGCGCGGGTGGTCCACGGTGGGATTCACGTTGGCATAGAAGCCGTATTCGTCGGCAGCGGCCTTCATCCAGGTGGTGGTAGCCGGGCGATCGGTGAACTTGAGCGAGACGATCGCCTTGATGTTCTTGAAGCCGTACTTCCACGGCACCACCAGTCGCAGCGGCGCGCCGTTCTGGTTCGGCAGCGTCTTGCCGTACATACCGGTGGCGAGGAACGCGAGGGGATGCAGCGCCTCGTCGAGTCGCAAGCCTTCGGTGTAGGGCCAGTCGATGGTCCGGCTGCGTTGGCCCGGCATGCGCGTCGGATCGAACAGCGTCTGCATCTCGACGAACTTGGCCGACGGCAGCGGGTCGGCACGGCGGATCACGTCCGCCAGCGGAATGCCACGCCACGGGATCACCGCACTCCACGCCTCCACGCAGCGGAAGCGATAGGTGCGATCCTGGATCCGACTCGGCTTCAGGAAGTCATCGAGTGGCATGTCACCCGGCTTGCGGCACAGGCCTTCCACCTTCACGCTCCACGGCCGCGCGCGGAACTGCTGCGAGTTGGCCTTCGGGTCTTCCTTGTCGGTGCCGAACTCGTAGTAGTTGTTGTAGCTGGTGACCTTCGCCTCGTCGCTCACCTCGTCGGTAGGCTGCTGCGCGCCGACCGGCTGCAACCCGCCCAGCATCGCCTCGGTCAGCGCACCGGTGGCCGAGATGGCGCCGATGCTGCCAACGACGCCAAGGAACTGACGGCGGTTGAGATACTCGATCTCCGGCGTGATCTCGGACGACGGCGGTTCGATGCGGTTGCGGATCAGCATGACGAGGGAATCGGAAGACACGAAGGAGCGCGCACGCCGCGGCTGCGACGATCGCTGAAGGCTACAACACCCGGCGGGCCCAGAGGAGCCGTTGCACCACGTTGATGCCCACCATCGTGGTCATCAACCCGAACAGCAGCTCGAGGCGCGCCGGGAACAGGAAGAACAAGGCGTAGAACACCACCGTCTCGAACCCGGCCACCAGCGCCGGCGGCATCGTCACGCTGGTCAACTCGCCACGCGCACTGGCACCCGCCGCCCGCTTCTCCAGCACCGCGGAGAGGTACATCCAGCTGCAGGCGTTGACGAAGAAGGCCCCTTCCAGCGCCGCCGCCCATAGAAGAACGTCGCGATCCGGCGATTGGATTCCCAACCCCACCGGAATTGCCGCGTAGACCACGAAATCGAGCAGGATGTCGAGGTAGCCACCGAAATCGGTCTGCCGCTCCGCCACCCGCGCCACCGTGCCATCCAGGCCATCGGTGATCCGGTTCGCCAGCCAGAGCGCCAGCCCCACGCCGAACGCCGCCCGCGACGCGGCCACCGCAGCGCCGAGGCCGAACAGCAGCGCGATGACCGAGATCAGGTTCGGCGGCACGCCGCGCAGCAGCATCGCCAGCGGCGACAGCAGACGGTCCTTCACGCCCCGCAACAGGTGGTCGAACATCGTTCAGCGGATGGAGAAGAGACGGGCGTGACGGAGCAGAACCTGCACCACATCGCCGACACTCGCGCCTGTGCCATTCGGTGCGCGCACCGTCACCGTCGCGCCCGCCGCATCGCGCAGGTCGAGGACAACCTCGTGCGCCGCGTCGCGTCGCGCGACGACCGTGAGCGCCGGCACATCCAGGCTGCCACCATCATGAATCTCCACCTCGTACGACCGCGCGCAGGCCACGGCCTGCCCAGGCTCGGCATCCGGCGCCTCGAGCACACCACCGATCCAGCGGAACCGCGACCCCTGCGCGTCCCGCTCCGCCACGCCCGGCAACTCGGCGTACACACCCAGCAGCTGCGCCACCGACAGCGTGGGCGGCGCGTGCAGCAGGTCGGCGGGCGCCGTCGGTACGCTGAGGTCACCGAATGGCCCGATCGCTGCGACATGCGTGGCGACCGCCATCGCGTCGTCCAGATCGTGGGTGACGAGGATCGTGGCAGCGCCGCTCACCTCGCGCGCCTGCAGCAATGCCGCACGGACATCGCGGCGCACCGCCGGATCCAGTGACGACAGGGGCTCGTCGAGCAGCAGTACCGCCGGATCGGCGCAGAGGGCGCGTGCCAGCGCCACGCGATGGCGCTGGCCGCCGCTGAGCGCGGTGGCAGCGTTGCCGGCGAGTTCACCGACGCGCAGTCGCGCCAGCATGGCGAACGCGCGACGGTGTGCCTCGCGCTTCGGCATGCCCCGCACCGTGAGCGGAAAGGCGACGTTGTCCATCACCGTCAGGTGTGGAAAGAGCACCGGCTCCTGATGCAGGTACACGATGCCGCGCTGCTCCGGCGGCAGCGCCGTCACATCACGACCCGCCACCAGAACACTTCCGCCGGCCGCCGGCTGCAATCCGGCCGCCGTGCGCAGCAGCGACGACTTGCCCGCGCCCGAGGCGCCGAGGATGGCCAGGCATTCGCCTGCGTTCACGGTGAACGTCACCTGCGGCAGCCCGACGCGATGCCCCTGCGGCAGCGACGCTTGCATCGCTGCATCCACCAGCAGCGCGCTCACCGAACCGTCGATCACCGACCGTTGCGGTGGTCCGGCGAACAGCACGCACAGGTCGCGCACGTCGAGCGTGACGGTCATGCGACTACCGCCGACGTGCTGCGCGCCGCCACCCGCGATGCGCCCAGCACCAGCAGCGCCGGAATCGCCAGTGCCAGCGCGCCCGCTGCCGCGCGCTGGTCCTGACCCGCCTGCAGCATCGCCAGCACATCAAGCGGCAGCGTGCGCACCGCACCACCGCCCACCAGGAGCGTCAGCGCCACCTGTGCCCAGCTGACCAGGAAGCCGAGCGCCAGTGCATCGGCAATCGGGCGACGCAGCAGCGGCAGCAGCACCAGGCGCCACCGCGTGACACCGTTTGCACCCAGCGTCGCCGCCGACTCCTCGAGGCGCCCATCCCAGCGCGTGAACACACCGAGGAACACCAGCGTGAGGTAGCCGAGCGTTGGCACCAGGTGGGCGAGGAACACACCGAACAACGTGCCGCCCAGTCCAAGCCTCAGCACCGTGAGCTGTAACCCGATGCCCAACGCCACCGGCGGCAGCGCAACCGCCGTGAAGGCCAGCAGCGCCACGCTGCGTCGCACCGCGCGCGTGCTGAGCGCCGCGGCGCGACCGAGTGGCAGTGCCAGCGTCGTCGCCACCAGCGCGGTGCCGATACCGAGCGCAATGCTGTTCACCAGTGCGTCCCGTCGCCCCGCGTCGGTGAAGAGTTCGCGCCATGCACTGCCGTCGGCAGCGGCCGGCAGCAGCGCCGGATAGAACCAGCCGCGTGACAGCGACGTCACCATCAGCATCAGCAACGGCGCGGTCGCGAACAGCAGCAGCGCGATGAACGACAGCAGGCGCAGCGACGAAGTGCGAGCCGTCATGATGCGTCGTCTCGCAGCCACTCATGCGCCACCGCCGCCAGCAGCGCCAGCACCGTGGCCAGCAACGCGATCACGAAGGCCTCGCCGTGCGACGCCATGTCCGGCGCCTGGCGTCGCTCCTGGATCAGCATCGGCAGCGCCAGCGGCGAACTCGACGCCAGTACCAATGGCAGCTCCAGTGACCCGAGCACGAACACGAACACCGCGATGATGCTCGGCCACATCCCGCGCAACAGCATCGGCAACGTGACTCGGCGCATCGCCTGCCAGCGCGTGGCGCCCAGCGTTCGGGCTGCATCGGTGAGTGCGTCACCACGCAGCGAGAGTAGCGACAACGCCAGCAGCAGCAGGAAGGGCAGTTCCTTCCACACCACCGCCGTGATCACGCCGATCGCGACCGGATCGTAGACCAGCGCCGGAAACTCGGACGGTCCCGCCACCAGCGCCGCCGATGTCGCCACACGCGACAACCAGCCGCTCTGCGAGAGGAGCAGCAGCACCGCCACCGCCGCCGCCACGGTCGGCACCGGCAAGGGCAGCACCGCCATCCGTCGCGCCATGCGATCCAGTGCGCGACTGCCGCCGAACGTCAGCGCCACCGCCAGCGCACCGACGGTGGCCAGCAGCGTGCTCGCCGTCGCGATCCAGAGCGAAAGCGCCGCCGACCGAAGCACCGCGCCGTCCATCAGCACGCGCGTCAGTTCAACTGGTGCGGCGTTGCCCACCAGGCCCATCGCCCCCGCCAGCTGGTAGCCCACACCGAGGGCGATCGGCACGCCGAGCAACGTGCCGGCCATCAGCAGCGGCACGAGGCGCGCGCGCTTCGTGGAGGTCGCGGAATTCACGGTCGGAGAGTGGAGAGGGCGCCGCGGCAGCGCAATCTCGCGACGGCGCCCGTCAGCGGATCATCCGGCGCCAGTCGTCCTGCAGGCGTTCGTGATACCGCGGCGACACCTCGGGACGGGCATAGGCGCGCAGCGAATCGGCCGGCACCAGTCGCGGATCGTTCACCACCGAGTCGAACCGCGCACGCCACTCGGCCGGTATCCTGGCCAGACTCAACACCGTTCCATCGGCCCACACGGTGGGACGCTGCTTCTCCAGCTGCGCCTCGGGTGTCAGCAGGAAGTTGGCCACCACCATCGCACCCGCGGCATTCGGGCTGTTCGCCGGAATGCCGAGGAAGTGTGCGTTGGCGATCGTGCCATCACGAAGCACCAGTGCACGACTCGTTTTCGGCAGCACACCCTGCATTGCCTTCGTCACCGCCTCGTTCTGGTTGTTCGACATGGAGAAGTCGATCTCGCCGTTGGCGAACAGCCGGTGCAGCGCGGCCACGTCAGGCGGATATTGCTGGCCCTCGCGCCAGAGCAACGGCTTCACCGAATCGAGCCACGCGAAGAGCCGCGTGCGACCAGCAACGTACCGCGTCGAGTCGAAGCCTCCGCGGAAGCTGTCCACGCCGCCGTTCAGTGAATACAGCAGTCCCTTGAGGAAGGTGATGCCGGCGAAACTCTGGTCGTAGGTGAATCGCCCCGGATGCGCGCGAATCCACGCCGACAACTCGGCGGCGGTGCGAGGCGGCACCGGCGTGCGCGCGCTGTCGTAAATCAGCGCCAGCTGCACGGTTCCCCACGGTGACTCGAAACCCGCCGGATCCTGCTCGAAGTCGCGGCTGATGATCGGTGAACTACTGTCCACCGCCACGGCGGCAGGCAGCACCTGACTCCACGGTCCACCGAGCAGCTTCCGCGCGCGCAGCGCACCGAACGTCTCGCCGTTGATCCAGAGCAGGCTGGCCGTGCCGCTCACCGCGCCCGCCTCGCGCTCCACCGTCAGCTGGTCCACCAGTTCGTTGCCCTGCCCGCTCACCGCCTGCAGCGTGATGCCGTACTGCGACCGCACCCGCGGTGCGACCCACTTGTCCACGAACGCGTTGATCGCCGGATCGCCACGCCACATGCGCCACACCACCGTGGTGCCACGTGCGCGCGATACGATGCTGTCCCACGGCAGTGCGGCAACGTCGTTCGCTGGAGGGGGCGGGGCCGATCGCGCGCACCCCGCCACCAGCGCCGCCATCAGCACCGCGAACAGCACGCCATGGCGGGCCCGTTCAGCCAGGCGTGCGTTCACGCGACCTGCAGGTCAGAAGGTGTAGAACGCCGAGAACTGCACCTGGCGCGCCGGCGCGGCGCTGGGATACACCACCGCATCACCCGGCCGGCCGACTTGCGTGCGTGCACCACCACCCGGCAGACCGTTGGCGTAGCCGCTGACGTTGCGCGTGTTGAAGGCGTTGAACAAATCGGCGCGCAGCTGCACACGACCCAGCGCGTAGCCGGCGCCGAGGTTGACCAGCGTCGCCGCGGGCAACCGTTCCCCGTTGCGCGGGACGCCGAAGAAACGATCCTGGTTGCCAAGGAAGCCATTCCCGAACGTATCGCCCGAGCCATCCAGATCGCAGTAGCTGGCGCCGCAGAAGCCGGCGATGCGGTTGATCGGCGTGCCCGACTGCGCATCGAAGACCGTGCTGAGCGACAGGTTCTTCACACCTGTGTACACCGCCCGCAGCGACAGCTTGTGACGGCGATCGTTCACCGCATCGGCCCACTCGGCGTCGAAGTCGTTGCCCTGGGTGGCGTTGAAGTTGATGTCCTCGGTATTGTTGCGGCTGCGGCTCAGCGTGTAGTTGGCGTCGAGCAGGATGGTGCGCTCGGGCTGCCAGCGGAGCGCGGTGGTCAGGCCCACGTAGTTCGCCTCGCCGAGCGACGCCGAGGTGGTGAGACGGCGATAGCTGCCCGTGGCCGGGGCCACCGGACGGAAGGTGTCGCCTTCGGACACCGGCACCGAGGTCACGTCGCCAGCGCGGATGCCGCGCGTGTTCGCGTTCAGGTCGTACGACAGCGGCAGGTTCATGGTCTGCGTGGCCACCGCGTCTACCGTCACACCCAGCGCCGGCGTGAACTGGTACTGAAGCCCAAGGCTCACCTGATCGCTGTACGGCTGCTCGAGACCGAGCGCGAAGAGGCGGCGGATTTCGCGCGGCGGGAAGGTGCTGGTCTGGCCTGCCAGCGATGCGCCGCTGGGACCCTGCAGGTAGGCGGGCGCCTGGTTGCCTTCGAGCGTGATGACGGCGTTGCCCTCGGCGCCGAACTGCACCGCGTCGGAATAGATCGCGTACGGGAACTTGCCGGTGTAGCGACCGGCGCCGGCGCGCAGCACCGAGCGATCGGTGGGCGTCCAGTTGATCGACAGGCGCGGCTGGACGTTGTCGAGGTCCGGCTTGCTCTGGCCGCGGCTGGTCAGGTCGTCATAGTCCCAGCGCAGCCCGGCGTTGACGGTCACACCACTCGTCGGCATCCAGCGATCCTCGAGCCAGGCGCTGGTGAGCAACTGCGACAGGTTCACCTGCTTCTGGCGCGCGTCCACGCTGTACCGCAGCACCTGCGCGTTGTTCGGCACGTCGCTGAAGGTGTAGAAGCCGTTGGCGGATGGCCTGATGTTGCCGGTGTTCAGCACCGTGTAGCTGCCGATCGGGTTCGTGAACGACCCGGTCAGCTTGAACGCACTGCGGGCCGCATCCACACCGGCGCTGATGGTGTGCCGATCACCGAGCTGGCGACGATGTTCGGTGCGGAACTGGAACTGCCGCTCCGATTCGTCGAACACGAAGTTGCTGCTGCCGACGATGGCCTGCGTGACGGTGTTGCCCGGGCGCGCCGGATCATTGGCCACGATGGTCACCTGCGGCACGCTGAAGCTGTTGCGGGTGGGCGGGAAGTTCCACCGGAAGGTGCCGAACTGCAGCGACGTCACCTGGCTTGCGCGACCGTTGCTGAATGGGGTGCGGTGGGTGAGGCTGGTGAGTGATCCGATGCGCTGCGTGCGCGTGTCGGCTTCCGGTGCGAGGATGCCGCTGCCCTGACCCGCACGATCGGTGCTGGTGAGGGCGAACTTCGCGGTCAGGCTGCCAGCCGCGCCCAGCCCCTGGTCGAGGCGTGCGAAGCCTTTGTAGACCTGTCGCAGCTCACGTCCCACGAACGGCACGCTGGTGGTGGACGCGATGCGATCCTCGTTCTCGTTGGTGTACTCCAGCGCGCCGAAGATGAAGGTCTTGTTCGCCACCAGCGGTCCGCCGCCGGCGGCACCGACCTGCGTGCGCCGGAAGCCATCCTGTGCCTTGTTGAAGGCGTCGGCATTGCCGCCGGGGATGATCTTGGCGCGCGCGTCGAACGGCACGCCAGGCCGGTTGTAGAAGAAGGTCTCACCGCCCCACTTCGCCTTGCCGGCGCGCGTCTCGAACTGGACCACGCCATTGCTGCTGCGCCCGATGTCGGCGCCGTAGGTGTTGGCGGCCACGCTCAGTCGTTCGAGGGCCGACAGCGGCAGCTCCACCCGAGCGCCACCGAGGAAGCCCTCGTTGTTCTCGAGGCCATCGATGGTGTACGAGGTGTACAGCGCGTTGCTGCCGTTGATGGTCAGGCGCGGCGCGTCGCCGAAGAAGCCGGTGGCCTGCGCCACGTTCGGCAGCGAGAAGGCCAGCGAGATCGGGTCGCGGGCGTCAGTCGGCAGCGCATTCAGCTCCTTCCGCTCCACCGTGCCACCCACCGTCGCGGTGGTGGTGTTCAGCAGCCGGCGCGGCCGGTCGGCCACCACGCTCACCACGGACAGCTGCGCGGCCGTCGAGTCGAGGAACCGACGGCAGCCGGCGGTGGCAGGTCGGCGGGCACAGGTGAGGCTATCCGGCCGTGTGGCGGACGGGACCTGCGCCGCTGCCAGTGACGGCAGGGCCAGCAGCATGACGAGACGCAGCACGTGAGGGAGGTGCATGGGACGAAGATAAGTTTGGCTGGGCCGGGACCCAGGATCGCACGAGGAACTGCTGCACATGTCGGATGCAGTGATTCCGTAGACATTGGCCTGCTGGAATGTTCCCGACGCTCTCTACGCCCCACGACCCGATCCGGATGTTGACGCACACCTTCCTGCTCGATCCGCTGCGCGACCACGCCCTCTTCGGCATCTCGTACCTGGAATGGCTGCGTGGCCTGATCGTCGGGGTGGTCACCACCGCCTCGATGTGGGGCATCCGCGAGCTGATGGTGCGGCGCCTGGCCAACGCGGCCACCACCGACACATGGGTGGACGACCTGTTCCTGCTGCTCGCCCGGCGCACGTCGCGGATCTTCATGATCGCGATGGGTGTGGCGGCGGCAGGCCTGTACGAGACCTCCGACACCCAGCTGCCCACCTGGCTGCGCCTCTTCATCATCGGCGCCTTCTGCTGGCAGTTGCTGCGCTGGGCCAACGCGTCGGTGGACTTCTGGCTCGGTCACATGAGCCGCAGCTCCGACGGCCAGCACCACGGTCGCGCCTCGCTGGCCGTGGTGGGGGTGCTGATCCGCGTGGCGGTGTTCGTGATCGTGCTGGTGCTGGCGCTGGACAACTTCGGCATCAACGTCACCGCCCTCGTCACGGGCCTCGGCATCACCGGCATCGCGGTGGCGCTGGCGGTGCAGAACATCCTCGGTGACCTGCTGGCCGCGCTGGCGATCGCGTTCGACAAGCCGTTCATCGTGGGCGACGAGATCACCGTCGGCGACCTCACCGGCCGCGTGGAGAAGGTGGGCCTCAAGACCACCCGCCTGCGCCTCGGCACCGGCGAGGAGGTGAGCGTGGCCAACGCCGAGGTGATGCGCACTCGGCTCACCAACAACTCGCGCACGTTGCGCCGGATGCTGCCGCTGACGGTCGGCATCTCGGCCACCGGCATCGGTGGCGAGGCGCTTATGGCGCTGGCCGCCAAATGCGAAGGCGCCGCCAGTGGCGTGAAAGGCGTCACGTCAGCCAAGGCGCGGTTGCACGCGGTCGTGGACGGCCGCGCGCGCATCGTGGTCGAGAGCGTGCTCGAGTCACCGCAGGTCCTGGTCACCACCCGCCCCCTCCTCATCGCCGCCCTCACCGACGCCGGCTCCACGCCCGAGCGCCCGGTGCTCGGCGTCAACTGAGGCTTCGGACTCAGCAACGGCAACTGCCTGACACGAAGACACAAAGCCACGAAGACACAAAGGGTTCGGTGTGACGACGCGCGCCTTCTTGCGAGTAGTGTGGTGGCTCTATTTGGGATGAACAACTGCAACTGCCTGACGCAAAGGCGCAGGGACGCCAAGGCGCAAAGCGTTCTACGCGGGGGAGAGTCCGAAAAGAGCTGGTGACAACAGATTCATTTTATTATTGAGTGCATGGTCACGGAGTCTTGTCATCGAGCCGTACTCTTTGTGCCTTTGCGTCTTTGCGCCTTTGTGTCAAGTAGTTGCTTTTCACTTTTGCAGTTGCTGTTGTCGTTGCAGCACTCACCGAAGTCCAGCGAAGTGCGCCTCGATGCGCGCCAGTGCGACGCCGGTTCCGTCCTCGGCTCGAACGCGGGCGCCGAGTTGCGCGGCAGCGTCGCGCATCGCCGAGTCGGTGCGCATCGCGCGGAGTGATGCGGCGAGGTTGTCGATGGT
>JANMON010000088.1:0-8765 GCA_031369265.1 Gemmatimonadaceae bacterium
ACGCCGACGTGATCGCCGGACAGGGTACCGCGGCCGCGGAGTTGATCGAGGAGACCGGTCCGCTGGACGCGCTGCTGGTGTGCTGCGGTGGTGGTGGACTGCTCACCGGCTCGGCGATCGCGGCGCATGCGATGTCGCCAGGATGCCGCGTGATCGGCGTGGAACCCGAACTCGGCGACGACATGACGCGGAGCTTCCACACGCGCACGCCACAGCGACTGAGCGCGGTGCCGGCGACCATCGCCGACGGGGCCCGCACGATGGGCCCGGGCACGCTGACCTTCCCGCTGCTGCTTCAGCACGTGGATGGGATGGTGACCGTGTCGGACGACGACCTGGTGGCGGCGGTACGGTTCGCGATGCTGCGCATGAAGCTGGTGATCGAACCGTCGGGCGCCCTCGGCCTGGCGGCGATGATGACCGGCAAGGCTGGTGTCAGCGGTCGTGTCGGCATCATCATCTCGGGCGGCAACGTGGACGCCGAGATGCTGCGATGGATCCTGCTCGAGGATGGCGACCGGCCGTCCGTTCCCCCGGAGCCCTGACTGTATATGTCACTGAACACGACCTTCGCCGCCGAGCTGCAGGCCAACCTGGACCAGCTGAAGGCGGACCGCGTCCACAAGACGCTCAATTACATCAGCAGCCCACAGGCCGCCCGCGTGCAGATGGAAGGGCGCGGCGAGGTGCTGATCCTGTCGTCGAACAACTACCTCGGCCTCTGCAACGAACCGAGCGTGGTGCAGGCGGGCATCGATGGGCTACACCGGTACGGTGCCGGCACCGGCTCGGTGCGCTTCATCTGCGGCACGTTCACCATCCATCGCGAGCTGGAGGAGGCGCTGGCGCGCTTCGCCGGCACCGAGGCCGCCATGAGCTTCGTCTCGGCGTGGACGGCCAACGAGGGACTGACGCACTGCATCGTGCGCGAGGGCGACTTCGTGGTCAGCGATGCGCTCAACCACGCCAGCATCATCGACAGCATCCGGCTGGCGAAGTCGATCACCAAGTGCACCACCGGCGTCTATCGCCACGGTGACCTGGACGACCTGCGTCAGAAGCTGGCGGCGAACGCCGGCGCCCGGCGGCGCGTGATCTGGACCGACGGCGTGTTCAGCATGGAGGGGAGCATCGCCAAGCTGCCCGACCTGCTGCAAATCGCACGCGACACGAACTCGATCCTGGTGATGGACGACAGTCACGCCACCGGTGTGCTGGGCAGGACCGGTCGCGGCACCGCCGAACATTTCGGCGTGCTGGGCGAAGTGGACGTGATCACCAGTACGCTCGGCAAGGCGCTGGGCGGCGCTGCGGGAGGCTTCGTGGCCGGCAGCGCGGCGCTCTGCGACACGCTGATCCAGTCCAGCCGGCCGCAGCTCTTCTCCAATGCTCTGCCGCCCACGGTGGCCTGCAGCGCACTGCAGGCGGTACGTGTGATCGAAGCCGAGCCGGAGCGGGTGACACGGCTGCACGAGAACGCGAACTGGTTCCGGTCGGCCATCACGGAGGCGGGATTCTCACCGTTGCCCGGTGAGACGCCGATCGTTCCGATCATCGTCGGCGAGACGTCCACCGCGATCGCGATGAGCCAGGCGCTGCTGGCGGAAGGTGTGTTCGTGACCGGCTTCGGCTTCCCGGTGGTGCCGAAGGGTGAGGCACGGGTGCGGTGCCAGATCTCGTCGGCGCACACCCGCGACGACCTCGAGTCGGCAGTGCGGGCGTTCGTGAAGGTGGGCGACGCACTGGGCATCCGGGGCGCGGCACACGCCTGACGCGCGCTGCCGCTGCAACGCGAAGGGCCCGCAGCGCCATGCTGCGGGCCCTTCGACGTTCAGTGCACGGCGTCAGAAGCGCGCGCCACCATCGTTGTCCACCAGGCAGCGCCGGGTGGCCCACGCAGCGCCGGTGCGCTCGCTGATCGCGCGGAAGGTGCCCGACGCTTCGCCGGCCTGCTGATTGGAACGCGTAAAGCGCATCGAGCCCTTGAACGTGACGCTGATGCGGTTCGGGTCCTCGATGGCCACCTGCGAACCGAGCGGACCGGTGACCTCAAGCTTCCCGTCCTTCGCCAGCCGGACGACGTTCTTGCGGTCGCCGCCGAAGAGCGATTCGATCCGCGACATGTCGATCGGCGGGTTGAGCATCGCGATGCACTCTTCGGCGGCGCGACGACCGGCGGTGCGTGCTGCGGTGGAATCGGCGCGCGACATGCCGCCGGCCCCAGACAAGTCGAACACCGATGCGCCGGAGAGTCGCTGCGCCGAATCGCGTGCCGCCCTGATCGAATCCTGGCGCGCCTTGCGCACCGCCTTCATCGAATCGGCCAGCCGCCGAGCCAGCGCGCTGTCGGACAGCGAGTCAGGGACGACCGGTGCTGCCACGACCGGCGCGGCGGGCGTGATGGGAGCGGCAGCGGGAGCGGCAGCCACCGCCGGTGGCCGCGCGATGGCGCTGCTGTCTGGCACTGCTGCGGCCTGCTCGCTCTGCGTGAGCTTCTGTGACAGCAATACTCCCACGACGGCGACCACCGCGATGCCAGCGATGGCGGTCAACGCGCGCGGCATGGGGCCCTTCCGCTCGCCCGTCACGACTGGTGCGGCAGTCACCACCGACGAATACTCTGGCGTCGGAGCGGCGGCGGCGGCGGCCGGCGGTAACGGCGTTGGCGCGGCGGCCGGCGTGACCTCACCGAGGTTCGCGGGCACCGTGAGATCGAGCGGCGTGGCACCCGACGGATCGATCGAGAACGGCACCGGCGTGACGCTCATCGCCGACTCGACCGGCGTCAGCAGCGCCGACGAATTGACGTTGAAGCTGGGCGTCGGCTTAGGCGAGACGGCCGGAATGCTGACCGGTGTGCCGCGCATCGTGGCAGCACCGGGCACTGGCGCGCTGCCGGTCGCCGGCGTGCCGTACGGACGCAGCACGCCATGTTCACGCTCCAGTTCTTCCAGCGCATCGCGGAAATCGCCCGACGTGGCGTAGCGGTCGTCCGGCTCCTTCTGCAGTGCGCGGGCGACGATCAGGTCGAGCCCACTGGGCAGGTCGGGTCGGTGCGTGCTGGGAGCAGCGGGGATCTGCTGCAGCTGCGCGATCATGCGCAGGTAGTCACCCTCGACCTCGAACGGAAGGTGGCCGGTGGTCAGTTCGTACAGCAGCGTGCCAACGGCGTACACGTCGGCGCGGCCATCCACTTCCTGACCGAGCAACTGCTCCGGCGACATGTACGACGGCGTGCCGACGGCTGCGCCGGTGCGGGTCTGCCGCTGGGCACCCACCAGTCGGGCGATGCCGAAGTCCATCACCTTGACGCGGCCAGCGCGGGTGATCATGACGTTGGCCGGCTTGATGTCGCGATGGATCACACCGCTTTCGTGCGCATGATCGAGCGCGTCGAGCACCGCCCGCGTGATGCGAGTCGCCTCTGGCCACGGCAGCGCACCCTGAACGGCAACCCGATTGTCGAGGGTGTCGCCGTCCACGTACTCCATGACCATGACGAACTCGTCGCCGCGCTTTTCGAGCCCGTACAGCGCAGCGATGCAGGGATGCTGCAGTCGCGCGAGCACGATCGCCTCGGACCGGAAACGCTCGGCGAGACCGGGCCGCGACATCAGCTCAGGTCGGATGACCTTGAGCGCGACGTGGCGGTCCAGGAGCTCGTCCACCGCATGCCACACCGCACCCATCCCACCCACACCGATGGATGCGATGACGCGAAGATGGCCGATGCGTTCTCCGATCATGCGCCGATCAGACCCCGAATTTCAGGAACGAGCCCGCCACCAGCGGCGCGTCGTGCGCACGTCGGAAGCCGGACCGCGACAAATATGGCGCGTTACGGCGCCCGCTGCAGAACGAACGGTCCAAACCAGAGCTGCCTCTCACCTGCCACATCGACCATCAGGCGAAACGGGTCGGCATCCTTTTGTGGTGGCGAGAACTCCAGCGCCACCCGTGCCGATTCCAGTTCGCGCAGGGGCACCTCTGCCTTCTTCCGCCATCCGGCCACGCGCTGGACCGTCTCACCGAGAATCAGGTTCTCGGCCGAGCGCAACTTACGGCGACTGCCGTCGGCCAAGTCACCGCCGTTCAACTCGAAGGTGGCGCCGCGCGTGAGGTTCGTGATCCTGAGATAGCAATAGACTCTCTTGCGCGACTCGAGCCGTACGCAACCGTACAGCTCAACCGCCCAGCCGCGTGCGGTATCCGCGGCGATCGGCGTGCCATAGCGCTCGGGGAAAATTCCGGCAGTGCGCGAGCGGGCCGAGGCATCGGCGGGGTTGGCCTGGCCGCCAGCCGTGGCGCCTTTCGGATCCGAGTCGGGCTTGGCCGCCCCCACGACACCCTCGCGCGTCGGGAAGGCGAGCAGCGTCGCAGGCCGCGCCAGCAGTTCGCGAATCGCCGACACGTCCACCGCGACGTCTTTCTCGACCCGCCCCGGGACCGTGCCCAGCGCGATCGCGACCAACTCGCTGCGGGCGTTGACGACGGGAGAGCCGGCGGCGCTGGTGACCACTTCACCGCCCAATCGCAGCAGCGGGCGACCGCTGGCGTCGGGTTCGACGTGCGTGACGGTGCGCGACACGACGGAGCGGGTGGTGCCTTTCTTCACGCCGAGCACACTGACCTTGCTGGCAAGCGGCGCCGAGCGGCGGGAGAGCGCGATGCGCTCGCCGGGGAGCGTGATGCGGGCGAAGACGGCGAGGTCGAGGGTGACTTCGGCCTGCTCCAGCGTGGTGACGGTGGCGATCAGGTCGCCTTCGGCACCGAACACTTCGGCGCGTGACGCGCCCCGCAGGTGGCGCAGTGAGGTGATCACGCGGCCGTCGGTGACGCGGACGCCGGTGCCACTGGTGACGGCGGCGGTGCCGTCGCGATAGGCGACGACGGTGACGACGGCGTCCCCGGCGCGGGCGAGCGCAGCGAGCGCTGCACGCGTGGGCGACGCCGGCGCGGCCGCTCCGCCGGGGCGACCCTGCCCGAGGAGCGGGGGCGCGACGACGAATGCGAACGCGATCATGAGATGCCGAGACATGCGCTGCCGACCCGGGCAGGGCCCGGCGGAGTTCGCACAGATCTCACGGAAGAGCATCGTCGAGCGGGGTCGCTGTGTCGGACGGCGATCTGGGGGCACGACAGATTTGCCGCACGTGCCGTACCAGACACGGCCTGGCCGGTGCGGGTTGTCGTGTGAATGCTCAAATATACGCACGTCGCCCACCACGGATTCACTCGCCGACCGACGCGGCCAGGCGCTTCAGCCGGACGGAGGAGCGCCGTCGAGACCGTTCATCGCGCGACGCCCGGGTCGGAGCGATGGAGTTCGATCTCGATCCGGTTCCAGCTCGCGACGTCGGGGCCGCCGACTGCGATCACGCTGGCCTGGCAGCGCCCGCCGGCCAGCATCCACGGGCCGAGCCAGGCGGCAATCTGGACCGGCACATGGCCCAGCACGTCGCCGCCGGCGACATGGATCCAGACGGCGGGCGGATCATCGTCCTGCGGGGGGTCGGGGACCAGCAGGAGGCGGTCGCCGACCTGCAACCGATCGACGACCGACGTGCGGGCAGCGAAAACGCTGCCGTGCACGTTGGTCCGGAGGCGCGATTCCTTCGGGGGCATGGGCGGCGGCAGCGGAGCGTCTTCCCGAGTAGTGTGCGGCATGGCCGAGTTCCGGCTTCGAGGTGTCCTGCGTTGGACCGTCTGCACGACGGCCGTGTTCCTTTCTTCACCGTGTCACGCACACTCCCCCACATGACTTCTGGTCGCCCGCTGAGAGTCGCACTGCGCCTGCTCTGCCCCGCGCTGCTGCTGGCAGCTCCCATGCATCGTGCTGCCGCGCAGGGCAGCATCCCGACGCCAAGCGAGGCGCTGTCGCTGCCCGTCGGCGCCGATCGCACGCTCGCCGACTGGCCGCAGATCCTGCGGTACTTCGCCATGCTCGCGCAGCGGTCGCCCAGCGTCAAGCTGGACACGATCGGCACCACCACGCAGGGACGTCCGATGATCGTCGCGGCGATCTCCACTCCGGAGAACATCCGTCGGCTGGACGCGATCCTGGCGGTGCAGAAGCGCCTCGCCGATCCGCGCACGCTGAGCACGGCGGCCGAGGATTCACTGGTGGCGTCATCACCGGTGGTGCTCTGGATCAACTGCAACCTGCACAGCACCGAGATCGCATCGAGCCAGATGGCGATGGAGCTGGCGTACGCGCTGGCGACCACCGACTCGCTGCAGCAGTCGCTGCGACAGGTGGTGGTGGCACTGGTGCCGTCGGCCAACCCGGACGGCATGCAGATGGTCACCGAGTGGTACAAGAAGGGACTCGGCACGCCGTTCGAGGGTGGGGCGATGCCGTGGCTGTACCACCAGTACGTGGGCCACGACAACAATCGTGACTGGTACATGGTGACGCAGAAGGAGACGAAGGCGATCAGCTCGGCGCTCTACTCGAAGTACTTCCCGCAGGTGTTCTACGACGTGCACCAGCAGGGCAGCAACGGCATGCGCCTGACGGTGCCGCCGCACATCGACCCGATCAACCAGAACGTGGACGTGCGGATCGTGCGCGGCATCAACCTGGTGGGCCAGCGGATGTCGTGGGCACTGCAGCAGGCGGGCAAGACCGGCGTGGGTGACGGGATCACCTACGACCTGTGGTGGAACGGCGGTGCCCGCTCCACGCCGACGCGGCACAACATGATCGGCCTGCTGACGGAAGCGGCCAGCGTGCGCATCGCGACGCCGATCACGCTCAAGCCCGAGGAGGTGACCGCCAACCGCGGCAGCCTGCGCAACGAGCCGCGCGTGAACTATCCAAGCCCGTGGCCCGGTGGCACCTGGCGCCTGCGCGACATCATGGACTACGAGTTGATCGCCGCCCAGGCGCTGGTGCGCATGGCGGCCGAGATGCGCGGCGACATCGCGCGGTCGATGGTGCAGGTGGCGCGCACCCAGATCGAAAGCGGCAAGGGCATGCAGTACGTGATCGATGCCAAGCAGCATGACCCGGCCGCCGCCTATGCCCTGGTGCAGGTGCTGCGCCGCGGCGCGGTGGAAGTGCAGGGCGACGACAACGCGATCCGCGCCAACGGCGGCTCGTGGCGGGTGTCGCTGGAACAGCCGTATGCCGCGCACGTGCGCGACCTGTTCGAGGAGCAGAAGTGGCCGGCGAGCGCGGGCGACCGTCCCTACGACGTGGCCGGCTGGACGCTGCCGTACCAGATGGGCGTGACGGTGCGCCTGGAGAAGACGGCGCCGGCCGCACCGGTGGCCAGCGGCGGCTCGTGCGCGCTCCCGGGTGGTGGGAACGTGACGCTCGACCTGCGCGACTCGCGGGCATTCCCGACCACGTTCGCGGCGCTGTCGAAGGGTGTGCGCGTGGACATGAACCGGTCGCGCGACGCCGCATCCGTGACGGTGCCAGCCTCGTTCACGAAGTCGTTCACGCCGGACGGCGGCTGGTGCGGTGCGGCCACGACGGCATCGGCCGCGGGTGAGCGCACGCGGATGACCAAGGCGCCGCGGGTGGCGCTCTACAAGCCGTGGACGGCCAGCATGGACGAAGGCTGGACGCGCTGGCTGTTCGAGACGCAGGGCGTGCCGTTCACGAACGTGACCGACAGCCTGGTGAAGAGCGGCACGCTGCGCGCGCAGTACGACGTGCTGATCATCCCCGACATGTCGCTGCGCGAGGCGAAGGACGGCCTGACGGCCAGCGGCGCACCGGCGGAATATGCGGGCGGCCTGGGTGCCGCCGGCGTGAAGGCGATCGGCGAGTTCGTGGCCGCCGGCGGCGTGCTGATGACGTTCGACCGGGGCAGCGAGCTGGCGATGGACGCGGTGCCGGGGATGCCGGTGCGCCGAATCTCACCGCAGTCACGCGCCCCGGCCCGTGATGGCCGCGCGCGCGACGACTCCTCCGGCGTCGCGCCTGGCGCCAACGTGGTGGCGCCGGGCTCCATCCTGCGCACGATCTCGGCCGCCGGTCATCGCCTGACGATGGGCATGCCCGACACGGTGCCGGTGTACTTCACCAACTCGACGGCGTTCGACGTGGCGCAGGATGCGAACGTGGAAGTACCGCTGCGGTATCCGGTCGCGGCATCGTCGATCCTGATGAGCGGCTACCTCACCGGCGGTGACGCGCTGGCCGGCAAGGCGGCGGCGGTGGACATCCCGATGGGCGCCGGCCGCGTGGTGATGTTCGGCTTCCGTCCGCAATACCGCGGCCAGAGCTGGGGCACGTTCAAGCTGGTGTACAACGCGATCCTGACGTCGGGTGAACGTTCGAAGCCGCGGGCGCTGGTGCCGTGATTCGTTTCGATTCCTTGACTGCAACGGCAACTGCAAAAGCGACTGCAACGGCGTGACGCAAAGGCGCAAAGACACAGAGCCGCAAAGCGCTCCGTGATGCGCGTGGCTGACGTCAATTGAATGAAGGATGTCGCTTGAAATGAAATGCCTTGGGGACTGGCTCGCTGACCAGTGTCCCAAGGCGTTTTCATTTCTTCACAGTCAATACTTGCCGTCGCGCTACGTTCGACGAATGTCACCGACCTCGTTGCGCCTTTGTGTCTTTGCGCCTTTGCGTCAAGCCGTTGTCGTTACGACCGCGAAACCACTCAACGCTTTCGCTCGGTCGGATCGATCGCGGTTTCGAGCACGCGGAGCATGTTGCCACCGATGACCTTCTTCACGTCCTCGTCGCTGTAGCCGCGGTCCAGCAGCGCCTGCGCGATGCGGGGGAGGCGGGTGACGTC
>JANMON010000094.1:0-2706 GCA_031369265.1 Gemmatimonadaceae bacterium
CGGCTTCATTGGCGCGCAGCAGCAGCGCCACCTGATCCTCGATCGCGACGCTGAACGGATCGATCCGGATCGGGCTGCTCCTGGTGCCGTTCGGTGTGGCCGTCACGGGCGCGAGCTGCACGGGTGCGACCTGCGTGCGGCGGTTGGCCTTGGCCTGCGAGACGGCGAGGCGCGCCGTGCGTGCGATGGCGTCGGCGGTCAGTTCACGCGTGGCAGCGAAGCCCCAGGTGCCATCGACGAGGACACGGATGCCGCAGCCGAGGGTCTCGTTGTCACTGAGGTTCTGCACGCGCCGTTCACGTGTGGCCAGTGTGCGGCTGCGGTTCTGGCTGATGCGGGCGTCGGCGTAGCTGGCACCGGCGCGCCGGGCGGCATCGATCGCAGAGAGGACCAGTTCGCGAATGGCAGGGTCACCGACCGTCGGCGCAATGCGCAGGGCATCATCGGCAAAGCGCGATGCGGGCGCTGCGGCACCCGCGAAGCGCGGGGACGCGAGATTCGCCGCGAGGCCGACTGCGGCGACGGTGGCGCTGCTCTTGAGGAATTCGCGACGGGACGATGTCACGCAGTACCCTCGGCTCTGAGAGCCCTTGACAAGTTGACGCGAATATAGAAGTGCCGAAAAACGGCGCGCAAGACATGACGAAAAAAAAGAATTCGGACGGTGCAGACGACGGTGATGCGATACGATCCTGATCCCGGCACCGCGGCGTGAGTGTCGGACGCTCGACGGCGCGATTGAATCGCCGGCGTGACGGCGTCGCCGACGCAACACGCGCGACACCGCACGACGCCGAGCGCCGCAACGAAATGCACATCCTGCGCGGTTTTTCGTGGGATGATGCGGCGCGTGACGTCACCGTCAGGTGGACGCGCGGGTCGGTCGGCAGCGGCCATCGACCGATCGGTGCGCAGCGTTCGGCAGCGCGCATCGGCGGCAGCGATCGGTGCCGTTCACGGTGCGTCGGCACCTTCCATCGGTGGTGCGCGTCCGGCACCTTTCACGCACTCCGGTGCACCGCGACGTGCTCCCGACGCGGTGATCGCACCGCGAATTTCCCTTCCCCAAGACACGGAGCAGTGCTCGTGCGAGCACTCGTGAAGACCCATGCAGGCCCCGGTTTCGAGCTGCACGACGTGCCGACACCGACGATCCGAGACGACGAAGTACTGATCCGGGTGCGACGCGCCGGCGTCTGCGGCACCGACGTCCACATTCACGAATGGGATGCCTGGGCCGCCGGTCGCTGCAAGCCGCCGTTCACCGTCGGACATGAATTTTCCGGCGACGTGGTACAGGCGGGATCGCTGGTGCACCACGTGAAACCCGGTGATCGCGTCACCGCCGAGGGGCACATCGTGGACGAGCGCAGTGTGCTCAGCCGCACCGGTAACGCCCACGTGGACCTCTCCACCCGGATCATCGGCGTGGACCGTGACGGCTGCTTCGCCGACTACATCGCAATGCCGGCGTCGAACATCTGGCCGCTGGATGCAACGCTGAGCTACGAGATCGGCGGCATCATGGACCCGATGGGCAACGCCTTCCACACCGCGCTGACGGCCAACATCCCGGGCAGCGTGGTGCTGATCACCGGCTGTGGTCCGATCGGCCTGTTCGCGGTCGGCATCTGCAAGGCGGCCGGTGCATCACGGGTCATCGCAGTGGACGTGAACCCGACGCGACTGGCGCTGGCGCGGCAGATGGGCGCACACGATGCCGTGCAGCCGCCGGATGCGAAGGCGGCGGTGATGGGATGGACGAACGGCCTCGGCGCCGACGTGGTGCTGGAGATGAGCGGGGTGCCGGCGGCGGTGCATCAGGCGTTCGCGCTGGCGCGACCGGCCGGTCGCGTGCAGATGCTGGGCATTCCGTCGAAGCCGATCGACGTGGACTTCGCCACCGAGATCATCTTCAAGGGGCTGACGGTCTACGGCGTGGTGGGCCGGCGCATGTACGACACGTGGGACCAGATGTCGCGCTTCCTGCGCTCGGGGGCGTTCGACCCGACGCCCGTCATCACGCATCGCCTGCCGCTGGAACAGTTCGACGAGGCGATGCGCGTCATCAAGAACGGGGCGGCCGGCAAGGTCGTGTTCGAGATCAATGACTGAGCCCACCCTCCCCACGTTCGCCGACGTCGAGACGGCGCGGCAACGCCTCCGCGGCCAGGCGCACCGCACGCCGGTGATGACCTCGCGTACGCTCGACGCGCTCACCGGCGCGCAGGTGTTCCTGAAGTGCGAGAACCTGCAGCGCATGGGAGCCTTCAAGTTCCGCGGCGCGTACAACGCCCTCAGCGCCCTGCCGGTCGAGGCGCGCGCGATGGGCGTGGTCGCCTACTCCAGCGGCAACCATGCACAGGCGGTGGCACTCTCGGCACGCCTGCTGGGGATGCACGCGACCATCGTGATGCCGTCCAACGCGCCGAAGGCGAAGCTGGATGCGACCGAGGGATACGGTGCGCGCGTGGTGCGCTACGACCCCGGCGAGGACAAGCGTGAAGTGGTGGCGCAGCAGATCGTGGCCGAGACCGGCGCCACGTTGATCCCGCCATTCGACCACGCCGACGTGATCGCCGGACAGGGTACCGCGGCCGCGGAGTTGATCGAGGAGACCGGTCCGCTGGACGCGCTGCTGGTGTGCTGCGGTGGTGGTGGACTGCTCACCGGCTCGGCGATCGCGGCGCATGCAATGTCGCCGGG
>JANMON010000111.1:0-4144 GCA_031369265.1 Gemmatimonadaceae bacterium
GTATTGCTGCGATGTCCAATGGTTGGCGAAGGTCAGGAACTTGAACCAGAAATGAGAGCCGAGTGAAACGGTGGCAAGCTCTGCTGGGAAGCAACTTGCTGAGGGATAGCTGGGTCTGCGATCGAGGCATCAAATTCAACCGGGCAGCACGTCGGACGAAAGTCTTGGTCACGGCCTTTGGTTTCACGCAAATCTTCCGAGGCGTGACGTCGATCGTGGGCGACTTTGGATTGGGCAACGACGACCTAATGGTGCTGCAACTTCGATACAAAAAACCAAAAGGCGAGCAAGCCAGCCAACTCATGGAATATCGCCTCAACGCTGCAGCGCTCGACCGCAAAACGGAGCCAGCGCGGCAAAGCGGGGATCACCACGCAACCGTCGCCACGCCGGATCGACCTTCAGGAACACCATCGAGTGCGACCGCTGTCGGCGCGCCTTCTCCAGCCACGCCAGGGCCTCGCCCTGCCGTCCGAGCGCGGAATAGACCTTGGCCACTTCGTAGGCGGGCACATACCGGTTGGCGACGTCGCGGGACACGAGGATGGCGAGGAGCGTCTCCGCCTCCTGTGGCTGGCCTGCGCGCGCGAGCGAGCGCGCCAACGTGGCGATGTTGAGCCCACTGCTGTCGGCGAGGGAAAGCAGCCGACGATGCATCGCGACAGCCTGCGGCAGTGAGTCCATCTCGGCCAGTGTCTCACCACCCCACATCAGCGCCACTGCGTAGTCAGGGTTGGACGAAAAAACGCGCTGGAAGCGCTGCATCGCGGTCGCGTAGTTGCCGGCGTAGTAGTGAACCCACCCTTCGGCGGCCACCGCGATCGAGGAGAGTGGATCGATCTGCTGCGCGCGCTGCATTTCACTCGCCGCTTCGGGGAATCGGCCCGCCGCCGCCAGCAGGTTGGCAAACCACTGGTGCCCGGTGGCGTAGTCGGCATCGAGTTGGATGGCGCGCCGGAATTCCTTCTCGCCGCGTGTCAGGTCCCAGTGGTAATACAGCGCGACGTAGCCCAGCGTCGCGTGTGGCTCGGCGAGGCGTGCATCGAGCGCGATGGCGCGATGCGATGCGGCCTCCGATCGCGGAAACGCCGTCGACGGTTCGAGGTAATCGTAGAACCCGAGGGCGGCGTTGGCATCCGCGACCCCAACGAAGCCCGGTGCAAACAGCGAGTCGTTTTCGACCGCCTGCTCGAAGAAGCGCAGCGCGAGCCGCGTGCTGGCCTCGGTGCGCGTGGCCCAGGCGTACCGACCCTTGAGGTAGAGTTCATACGCTGCGGCGTCGGGACGCACGTCCATCAGGTCCGCACGACCCACAACCAGTTTCACCTGCAGCGCCCGCGCAATCGCCTCCGCGATATCCTGTTGCAAGGCGAAGGCATCGCCGGCGGTACGCCGGAACGGCTGCGACCAGACCTGCAACCCGTCCTCCACACTCACCAGTCTCGCGGTGATGCGCAGCTGATCGCCGACGCGCTGCAGGCTGCCCTCCACGACATGCGACACGCCGAGCTGACGACCGATGGTGCGAATGTCGCTCGTACGCGTCCGGAATGCGAACGACGATGTGCTGGATGCCACCTTCAATCCATCGACGCGCGAGAGGGTGGAAATCAGCTCTTCGGTGAGTCCGTCGGCGAAATACTGCTGGTCACGCCGCTCGCTCTGATCCACCACTGGCAGCACGGCCACCGATCGTCCCGCCGTCGCATCGCGGCCGGTCGTCACCCGCGCACCGGGCCGCGACAACACCCAGAACAGCATCGCTGCGCCAGCTAGGGCCGCGACCGACGCAAGCGGCCGCAGCCAACCTGCACCCGGCGCGGGCGCCACCACGGCGACGGGTCGTGGCTCTGGCATGTGCGCGCCATCCACGCCGATGTCGCTCAACCCGAGTGCCAGCAACGCGCGCTCGAATTCCGCCGCGCTCTGGTAGCGATCCTCGGCATGTCGGGCCAGCGCGCGTACCACCACCGCATCCAGTTCCGGTGAGACGTCCGGCCGCAGCAGACGCAGGGACTCGGGTAACGGCTGCTGGCTGTCGCCGGTCATCGCCGCCGCCAGCCCGTGCACGTAGGGACGCTGCGCCGTCAGCATCTCGTAGAGCATCACGCCGACCGACCAGAGATCGGTGCGCGCGTCGAGCGGCTTGCCGAGTGCCTGCTCGGGGCTCATGTATGCCAGCGTGCCCACCGGGCCGGCCACCGAGCCGGTCAGGTTCACGTCCAGCAGCTTCGCGATCCCGAAGTCGAGCAGCTTCACCAGCCCGTCGGCGGTGATCAGCACGTTGGACGGCTTCACATCGCGATGGATGATGCCGCGTGCATGGGCCTGCGCCAGACCGCGCAGCACCTGCACCGCGATGCCGACGGCCTGCCCCACCGGCAGCTTCTCGCGTGCGATGCGCGCCTGCACCGTCTCGCCGTCGTAGAGCGGCATGGCGAGATAGAGCAGCCCGTCATCGGTCTGCCCGATTTCGTGGACGGTGCAGATGTTCGGATGCTCGAGCGCCGCCACCGTGCGCGCCTCGAGGCGGAACCGTTCGGTGGCGACCGAGTCGCTGACCAGGTGCGCCTGCAGGAACTTGAGCGCGATGGGCCGTCCGAGTTGCTCGTCGTGCGCGCGGTAGACGACGCCCATCCCGCCGCCGCCGACGCGCGTCTCGACACGGAAGCGACCGACCAGGCGCCCCTCGAGCGGCACCACACGCAGCGCAGCGGTGAGCGGCGTCACCTGCGCGCCGAGGCGATCGAGCTTGCCCGTCCCGTCATGCGCCGCCAGCAGGGCATGGACTTCGGCGGCCAGCTCGGGATCGCCGGAGCAGGCCGAGTCGACGAGGGTCTGCCGTTCGGACGGCTCCTGCGCGAGCGCGGCGGCGAACACCGTCTCGATCTGGCGCCAGCGCTCCTCGGATGGGGTCGGCATACCCGTGCATTCTATGCGGGATGAGCTACTTGGGCGACCAATCCGGCTTTCAGGGGTGGGCCCGAACGATTCCGCGTTCGGCGCGCCATCCCCCATCCTCGAGAGCACAGCATCATGCCGACCCCCTCCTCCCTGCCTCGCGCGGCCTTCCCGCTCACTGCCGCGCTCCTGCTGGCGACGGCCTGCCAGCCGTCCGGCGACGTCCCGACCGCCCAGCCCGACGCCCGCGTGGCAACCGCCGCCATGGCCCACGACCATGCCGGGAACAGTGCCACACCCACCAGCGAGCAGCTGAAGGTGATTGCGAAGGTCCGTCAGGCCACGGCGCGCTTCCACGACGTGGAGGAAGCGATCCGGGCCGGCTACGTGGTGCAATTCCCGGCGGGCTGCGCGGCGTCACCCGCCGGCGCCCAGGGCTTTCACTACCTGAACCCGACGCTGGCCGCCGATGCGGTGATCGATCCGCTGACGCCGGAGCTGCTGATGTATGAACCGTCTCCCGACGGCCGCCTCGAGCTGGTGGGCGTGGACTACGTCATCGCCTACTCGACCCTTCCCGCCAAGACGATGCCGAAGCCGACGGTACTGGGTGTGGACATGATGAACAACGATCCACTCGGTGTGTGGGCGCTGCACATCTGGTCACGCCGTCCGAATGCCGCAGGCATGTTCGCCGCCTGGAACGCGAAGGTGAGCTGCGCGCACGCTGCGGTGGCGAAGCTGCCTGAGCTGCCGCAGTAACCGTCGGACGGCGAGGGACTGCTACCTTGCATGGTCAGTGAGCGAGTCGGCGGCGCACCTGCGCACCGCCGACTTGCTCGAGCCGCCTCCGCCACCTGTCGTACGCACCCAGGATCGCATGATGTCCGTTCGCCTTGCACTCCTCACGCTCGTCATCGCGACCGGCGCGCTGCTGCTGCTGTTCGCATCCGGTGTCGGCTACCAGCAGGAGACGTGGTCGCTGAAGGTGGCGTTCACGATGGTCCGCTGGGCCGCGTACATCGGCATTGCCACCAGCCTGCTGGCGCTGGTGGGTATTGCGCTGGCACGCCCGGTGGGACGGACGACGGCGATGTTCGGCGCGGCACTGGTGATCGCTGGCGCGACGGCGTTCGTGCCGTGGCGCTGGAAGCAGGTGGCGAGCAGCGTGCCGCCGATTCACGACGTGACCACCGACACGCAGGATCCGCCGCGGTTCGTGGCCATCCTGCCGTTGCGCGCC